>JAIVGU010000347.1 GCA_020201445.1 Halobacteriales archaeon | reverse complement strand
CAACAGGGGCGCAATTCATTATCACCAGTCCAAAGGAGCAGGTGTATGGAGACGGCCTGGATTTGGCCAGATACATCCTGCCAGACCCGGTCAATGGTGCCAGTCCCCCCTTCGAACGCATCCGAGTGGATGACACGAAGGAAATCGTGGTTGCATGACGTGCTACCACGAGTGGGATCAACGGCCACCCGAGGCCCATATCGAAGGCCACGTTCGCATCACGGAAACATTCGGAGGCGTCCAATGTCTGCTCTGCGGGCGCCTACGTGGAGGGAACCGCGGACTTGTGCGACGCCGCATTGAGTCCCTGGAGAACCCTTCGGGCCCGGTTCCCGATTGGCTGCGGCTTCGCATCCATGATGGGGAATTGGAACTTCAGCTTCCGGACAGTTACCGATTTCGTGCGGAGGCCGAACAACTTGCATTGGCAGGCACAATCGATGCCGAACTACGATACAATCCCACAAAAAAGGATTGGGTGGTTTCATGGATCCGGGCCCCCCAGGCCACGGTAATCACGCCAAGGATTCTCGAACTCCGCAACGAATTGGCCAAATCCACGACTGCAAAGTGGGTCAAGCAAGCAACGGAACGTGACTTGGCGACAGCCTTGGCCATTACACGGCTTCCCAATTGGCAGTCCATCGAATGGCCGGAGCGCATTTGGAACGCGCGACTTCGAAGGCACAGCAAGTCGGGAAATGCCAGCGCCCTGGCGCGCAAATTGGGTCTCACCGTGCCTGAGCGAAGTGTCCCGGTTTGGTTCTTTGGCGAGGGAAGCCTGGAATTCAGGGACCGAAAGAGCATTCGCGTGGAAGGCGAACTCTGCCTTCCGGATACTTGGCTTTCTGGCCTCAAGTCCATTGTAGCCCCAAGTGTGGGATTCATCGAAAACGCGGACGTGGCCTTCGCGACGAAAGCAGACCTAGTGGTGGCGACATGGGGCGCCTTGAAGCCGACGCACGCCAAGATTCTCGAAGTGGCAGTGGCCCAAAAAATCCCTACTTGGGGCTGGTTTGACATGGACGCAGAAGGCGTACGCATGGCGCGACTGGCAAAACGGCTTGGCGTGGAAGCAATTGTGGGCTTCCAAGATTGGCCTCGGGAACTGGGCCAGCCGTTGACAGCTGAGAAGCGTCTGATTCTCCAGGATGAGCTCAAGGTGGCTGAACAGCCCTATCGCAAGGCGCTTACATGGATTGACGAAAACGATGCGTGGTGGGAACAGGAGGCTCTGGTGGATTCCGTTCGCCCGCCACCGCGTAGTTAACGAATCAGAGGCGTGCCGAAGCAGAGCTCGGCCCGTCCTGACATATGATGATGGCCGCCCGCCTCATGGACTGTAGGCGATAAGCTTGGGCGCCCAAATGTGCAGGGGCTTTCCACGCTTGAGGAATGCGCTCAGTTCCTCGCCGTCGAGGCTTTCATCCGCGGCGAGGAGCTCGTAGGCTTTTGCATCACCGCCTTCGAGTTTTTGCAGGAAGGTAGGATCTTTGAGTGTGAGATGGTAAGCGAAGGGCCACCGCTCCATGAAGACCACCCATTTCCCGATGGTGGTTGCTCCGATGCGGTTCTCGCCTTGGAGCAGGCCTCGCCTATCTAGGCAATGAACTTCCAGACGCAAGCGGGTGACGATTCGCTTCGCCAGTCTTGGATGACCTGGCAGATCTTGGATAGCGGTTGCAAATGCGCTCGTAACAACTGAAGCTTCGGCGAGAGCGGGAGACATACGCCATTTGGGGTCCAGACCCTTACGCTTTTCCTTGACCATTTGCAAGATGGATTCTTCGGCCGTCTGACCCTTGAGTCCATGCCGCGCGTTGATGCCCAAGACAACTCCCACTACGAATGCGGCAATTCCTAAGTACATGAACAAAGTCAACCAAAACAGAGGAACGGTGGCAATCAAGTACACGAGGCTGCGTAGGGGCCGCGGGACAAGGTTGTAGATTTC
>JAIVGU010000030.1 GCA_020201445.1 Halobacteriales archaeon | reverse complement strand
CCGTGACCCCCTGCACCGGCGGCGACGCGTCCACGGTCTACACCAAGCCCGACTACACCTTGCGCGGCCCCAGCTACTACGCGGCGCTCAGCGGCCCCAGCGGCACCCAGGCGGCCACCGTCGGCCAAGACCTGCCGCGGCCCCTCATGCTGACCCTCAAGAACAGCCTGCACCGCACCGCGCAGACCATCACCGTGACGGCCACCGGCGCCGACGGCGTCACGGCGCGCTTCCACGCGGGCGGCGACGGGATGGACGTCGAGTACAGGCCGCAGGTCGACATCGCGTTGGAGGGCGACGCCGCGACGGTGCTGCACCTCAACCTGCACGGCGACCGCGCCGGCGCCAGCGGGACCCTCACCATCACGGCGACCACCGACCTCGGCGGCCGCACGCAGCTCCAGGTCCCCTACACGGTGCAGGAGGCGGGGGCCGGCACCACGTCCGGCACCGCCACCAGCCAAGAGACCTCCAAGGGCAGCCCCGCCCCCGCCGCCCTCCTGCTGGCCGTGGCCCTCCTGGGCGCCGCCCTCCGCCGGCGGGCCTGAATGCGGGCCCGGGCGCCACTTGCCGCAACCGCCCTGACGCTCGCCCTGCTCGCGCTGCTGCCCAGTGCGGCGGCGCACTCGAACCTCGCCAGCAGCGAGCCCCGCGCCGGCGCCCGCCTCGACGCCGCCCCCGGCCTCGTCACCCTCACCATGACCGAGCCGGTGGACCCCGCCGGCAGCCACGTCGCCGTGACCGACGCCTCCGGCGCCCGCGTCGACCTCGACGACCTCAAGGTGGACCCCGGCAGCCGGCCGGTGCTGCGCATCCACCTGCGCGCCAACCTCCCCGACGGCGCCTACACCGTCGCCTGGGAGGTGCTCTCCGGCACCGACGGCCACCACACCGCCGGCACCGTCGGCTTCGCGGTGGGCGCCTTCACCCCGCCCGGCTCCGCGGCGCAGAGCGTCAACCGCCTCGACGCCCCGTCCGCCCTGTCGCGCTCCCTCGCCTACGCCGGCTTCAGCCTCGCCTTCGGCGGCGCCGCCTTCCTCGCCTGGGTGCGCCGCGCCCCGCACGTGGAGCGCCTCGCCCGCTCCGCCATCGCGTGGGGCACCGCGCTGCACCTCGCCGGGACGCTGCTGCTCGCCCAGATCACGGTCGCGGAGACCGGCATCGGCTGGAGCCAGCTCGGCGGCTCCGCCGTCGGCCGCGTCCTGCTCGCCCGCCTGCTGCTCGGCCTCGGCGCCTGGGCGATGGCGATGCTCGCGCAGGCCCGCCCCACCCGCACCGGGCCCTGGGCCGCCGTCGCCCTGCTGCTTGGCGCGGGGCTCGGCGCCGCCCGCCTCGGCCACGGCTCCAGCGACGGCCCCGCCACCGTCGCGCTCGACCTGCTGCACCTCGCCGCGACCTCGACGTGGGTGGGCAGCCTCGCCCTCCTGCTCGTGACGCTGCACCGCGCGCGCCGCGACGGCACCCCGCCCGCCGAGCTGCGCGCCCTCGGCATCCGCTACGGCACCCTCGCCCTCGCCTGCGTCGTCATCCTGTGGTCGACCGGCGCCATCCTGGCGCTCGCCATCCTGGGCCGCGACGGCATCCTCCACCCGGGCGCCACCCTGGGGAGCGCGTACGGGGCGTTCCTCGCCGGCAAGATGGCTCTCGCCGCGCTCATGGTCGCCATCGCCGCCGTCAACCGCTACGTCTTCCTGGAGGAGCCCACCACCGCCGGCCTCGCGGGGCGGATGCAGAAGGCCGCGCGGCGCGCCAGCGGCGGCCGGGTGCGCCCCCTCGCGCTCCAAGGCACGGAGCTGCGCGCCGCGGTCGCCGTGGAGGCCGCCCTCGGCGCGGTGGTGCTGGTGCTCGCCGGCTTCCTCACCTCCGTCTCCCCGCCCGCCGCCGCCGAGGCGCAGGCCCCGGTCCTGGCGCAGCAGGGCGACACCTACCTCGTCCACCTGCTCGTCGAGCCCGCCGCGCGGGTGGGCGGCAGCTCGGCCCTCACCCTCTTCATCGAGGAGGCCGCCACCGGCAAGCGGCTCGCCAACAACACCTGCGGCAACCCCGTTCTCTCCTGCGTCAGCGCCGAGGTCTCCTACGCCGGGCTCAACGGCACCGAGGTCCACGAGGCGCACCTGCTGGGCGACGGCTCGTGGAGCGTGCACGACCTCGTCTGGGCCCGCGCCGGGGCGGCGAAGGTGAAGGTCAACATCGCGAGCGCCGACGTGTTCCACGACGAGGTCACGTTCGACGTGGCGGTCGGCGCGTGAAGCGCTGGGCGACGGGGGGGTCGGAGGCTATGCAGCGCCCCACGGGTCGCCGTGCTCGACGTCGCGCTGCGCCTCGGCGCGCAGGAGGTCGCTGCGGGTGAGGATGCCGGCCACCTGCTTGCGGTCGGCGGGGTCGACGACGACGAGGCGGCCGATGTCCTGCTGGTAGATGCGGTCGCGGGCGCGGTAGAGCATCTCCTCGGGGAACGCGGTGATGCAGAGGCCGGACACCACGTCGCTCAGGGGCTGCAACCCCTTCCCGGCCTGCATGTGCTTGCTGAGGTCGCGGCGCGTGATGATGCCGGCGAGCTTCCCCTCGGCGTCGACGACGGGGTAGCCGGTGTGGCCCAAGTCCATCATGCGATTGAACGCCTCGCCCACGGTGAGGGTGGTGGCGAGGGTGTCGACCTTGGTGCTCATCACGTCCTTGACCTGCAGGAAGTCGAGCGGGCTCTGGACGCGGTCGTGCTCGTAGTGGATGCCCTTCTGGGCGAGCTTGATGGTGTAGAGCGACTCCTTGCTCAGGCCCACGCTCACGGCGTCGGCGATGACGGCGGCGAGCATGAGCGGCAGGACGACGGCGTAGTCGCGGGTGAGCTCGGTGAGGATGACGATGGCGGTGAGGGTGGCGCGGGTGCTGGCGGCGTAGAAGGCGCCCATGCCGACGAGGGCGTAGCTGGCGGGGCTGACGGGGCTGTGCGGCCACGCGGCCTGCGCGGCGAGCCCGACGAGGCCGCCCCACAGCGCCCCCTGGTAGAGGCTGACGCTGAACATCCCGCCGCCGCCCCCGGAGGCGACGGTGACGGCGGTGGCGACCGGCTTGGCGACGGCGAGCACGGCCAGCAGCGGGACGAGGGCCCAGAATGCCCCCGGCGCGGTGCTCAGGACGTGCGTCACCGTGGCGTAGCCGGTGCCGAAGACGTGGTAGTTGCCGAAGCAGAGCCAGAGGACGAGGCCGAGCAGGCCGACGAGGAGGCCGCCCAGCGCCGGCTTGAGCGTCTCGGGCACGGCCATCGTCGTCCAGGCGTGGTAGCTCCAGGTGACGAGCCGGATGAACGCCACCGCCGCGAGGCCGCACACCAGGCCCAGCGCGGCGAAGGCCAGCAGCTCCGACGGGGCGTGGATGCTGAAGCCAGGGATGGTGAAGGTCGCCTTGTCCGCCAGGAAGAGGTGGCCCACGGTGACGCCCACGACGGTGGCGGCGACGAGCGGGATGAAGGCGTGCGTGCTGAACTCGGGCAGGATGAGCTCCAGCGCCATGAGGACGCCGCCCAGGGGCGCGCTGAAGCTGGCCGCGATGCCGGCGGAGAAGCCGCAGCCGAGCAGAATCTTGATGTCGCGGGCGCTGAAGCCGAGGCGGCGGCCCATGCTGGAGCCGAGCGCCGCGCCGATGTAGCCGATGGGCCCCTCGCGCCCGGTGGAGCCGCCGGTGCCGACGGTGATGGCGGCCATCAGGCCGTGGCCCCAACTCGTGCGGCCGCGCAGGATGCCGCCCTTGGCCTGCACCGCGGCCATCACCTCGGTGACGCCATATTGCCGCGTCTCGGACCAGTACTTGCGGATGAGGCCGACGACGAGGCCGCCCACGGCGGGGACCAGCAGGACGAGCAGGCCCCACCGGCTCTGGAAGAACTGGTTCTCCTCCCGGGGGGTGGCCGCGAACTCCCCCGCGAAGGCGAGGTTCTGCACGAGGTCGATGAGCCAGCGCAGGCCGACCGCGCCAAGGCCGGCGAGCGCGCCCACCGCGAGGGCTGCGCCGTTGAGGGCCGTGAACCTCCCGCGCAGCACGGCACGGGATGGCGGGCGACCCTGAAAACCTGCGCGGATTCGCGAAGGGGCGCTGGTCGGCAAGGGCAACCACGGATTCCACAGATTTCACAGACCGAAGGGCGTCTGTGGAATCTGTGTGTCTGCACTTGCCTAGGGGGCAACGGGGTGCGTCGCCGCGTCGGCTCCGGCCACAGCGAGCCGTTCAAGGGCATCCTCGAGCGGCCGCTGCACTGGCTGGCTCTCCTGGTCGTCGAACACGAGCCCGCCGTTGGAGACGTACTTCGCGAAGGTCGGGAAGGGGACGAGCGGGCTGAGCCGCAGGGTGTCGTGGAAGCTGCGCCGGGGCCGCATCGCGGGCGGGACGAGCTCGGGCGGCAGGACGGCGAACGGGGTGCTCCAGCCGCGCAGCCGCCGCAGTTGCGCTTGCAGGGTCGCCACCTTGGCGCGGCGCTCGACGAGGGCCTCGGTGAGGCGGAAGGCGTGGCTGGCGGCGTGGCAGGCCGCGCACAGCGTCACCAGGTTGTCCCAGCGGTAGCTGAAGGTGACGGCGCGGTGGTGGCCGGCGGCGCGCACGAAGGCAACGGCGTCGGTGATGTGCGCCATCTCCAGACCCTCCCTGGCCCCGCAGGCGCGGCAGCGGTGGCGGTCACGCTCCAGGATGAATGGCCGCCACTTGGCCTGCAGGGGGGCGCGGTAGCGCTGGTAGGGCTCGGGCTCGCGGCGGGCCCGGCGTGGCTTCGCCCCCATCCGTCCTGGCGAGGGGGCCGGTAGTTGCATGAGGCTTGCGGTGGGGCGGGTGAAGCTGCGGAGCCGCGAGAAACGGCTAAATAAAGGCCGCTTGTCCGAAGGCTTGGACAGGTATCCTGGCGCTCGTCACGGACGCCACCGTCTCTGTCCAAGGTTCAAGGGTCCCCATGTCCCGCCACGCCAGTTCCAAGCCCGTCCGCGACGCCGCGCCCTCCTGGGTGCCCATGCTGCCCCGCGAGGCGGAGGCCAAGGTCGTCGAGCTCGCCAAGGAGGGCAAGCAGCCCGCCGTCATCGGCCTCATCCTGCGCGACTCCTACGGCATCCCCTCGGTGCACGAGCTCACCGGCAAGAAGGTCGCGCAGATCATGAAGGACGCCGGGGTCGGCGGCAAGCTGCCGCAGGACCTGCAGAACCTCATCCAGCGCTCCATCCACCTCCAGGAGCACCTCGCGGCCAACTCCCGCGACCTGCACAACCTGCGCGGCCTCGAACTGATGGAGGCCCGCATCCGCGGCCTCGCCAAGTACTACCAAGGCCGCGGCGAGCTGCCGGCGGAGTGGAACTACAGCCGCGGCGGCGCCCGCCTGCTGGTCGACTAGTCCCCGGCGCAGGCCCGGCCTGCCCTCCTCTTCCCTTCCCTCTCTCCCTTTTTGGCACCCTGACCGCGAAAAGCCGCGAAGCGCTGGAGACAAGAGCAAGCGTCGCCCGCCGAACCGCGGATACTCCCTCTTTGGTGAGATTCCCTAACAATTCGGGTGGGGGAGGAATCGGAACCGGGCAGAGGGGGGTTCCGTCTGTTTGGGCGTACCTTTCTGTTGGTGTGCCGCCGCAAAGGCGGATATGACACCCGTACTGATAAAGGTATGGACCTCAACTGAGGTCGGGTAATCGCCTTGTGCGTGGATTGCGGTAGCTCCCGCAATGAGAAGTGGATAGGGAATCGAAAAGGAAGAGACTTCCCCAGACGATACAATGAAGAGACTTGCCCAGACGGTTCCGCGATTTGACGGAAATCCTTCCGCGCCCTTCCTCCATGAGAAACAGGCTCCTCCGAGCCTCGGAGTCAGAGCGCGTCCAGGTCTTCGTGTCCATCCGCGCCGTCCCGATGGCCACGCTGGGCCTTGCAGGGCCGCTTGCTGCGCGTCTGGGCGCGTCCAAGGCATCCGGCTCCATCCGGGCGGCTTGCGGGCTGCGCGGGGCCCCAGGGCCTTTCCCGGGGGCTCTGCGCCTGGGCGCATCTAGCTTCGACGCTCCGCCTGCCATGCGGGCCTTGCAGGGCCGCGGCCTGCGGGGCCCGAGTGCATCCAGGCCACCCCGGCGAGCCCTGAGCTAGTCTGAGTCGGATTCCTATGCGGAGGATTCAGCGGAGCGTCAGCCTTGAAGCGCGCAACGGAGCCGGGAATCGAGCGCAGCGCTCGCAGGCGCGTGGCGCACTTGGCGTTCACGCTGCAAGGCGTCCTTTTCCATTTGCTCCACTCGTCTTTTTTGCAGGTGTTCCCGTCCATCGGACTCTTCCTCTTGTTCCTCTCAAGCTTGCTCGGTGTGCTGCATGGAAAGGGACGCATCTAGCCTGCGCGGCTCTACGTTGCCCGCACCTAGCCTGAGCGCGCTGCGTCACACCCATCTTCCCCGTGGTGCGCATCCGGAGCGAAGCACCGGATGCGCCGGGCCGCCTCCACGCGCAGCGTGGAGTTTCATCCCGGCGGCCCCGATGCGGCACAGCCGCATCGCACCCGCCTCCAGGCTGCGCCAGCGCTCCCCTGCGTGGCTCTAGGCTCGGGCCGCGCAGCGGCCCACCCGCCAATCCTCCCGCTCTACCGTCGCCCCGCAGGGGTGGTCTGGGGCCGTAGGCCCCAGCCCTCCCGGTCCGGGGGCCCCGTGGGGGCCCCCTGCCACGGCGCAGCGCAGGCCCAAGGGGCCGGAGCGGAGTCCGTGGTGGGCCTAGCAACGCTCCCCAGCCGGGCCCTGCCCCGTTCACCGATGCGCCCACAAGAAGCCATCATAACTTCCCCCTGCTACTCTGCCGTCCCAGGACAACCGTTTCCTCCTTCGGAGCTGGGCGGCCTTGAACGTCCAGGCTGACGGCCATCAAGCGAGTCACGAACGAGAGGATAGCGCGCGCCCCAGAGTGGTCCAGTTTTAGAACGCAGGACAGCACGCAACCATCGAGGACCAACGAGCCCTAGGGATGGCAGCAGGACGCAGGGCAGCCTAGCCAGCGGTCCAGTCAGAGGGGAAGCTGTGGG
>JAIVGU010000029.1 GCA_020201445.1 Halobacteriales archaeon | reverse complement strand
GTGCAGGGCCCGCTCACGGTCGGCATCGACCTGCTCCTCGCCGGCGTCCTTGCCGACGGCCGCGTCCTGGCGAAGGGCACGCTCGCGGTGCAGGGCCCCGGCGCGTCCGGGACGCCGAGCTTCTCCGCCACGCTCGTCCTGGCTCCGGCGCCCGCCCTGCCTGACGCGCAGGCTGGAGCGGCCCACGGGCCCGCCTTGTGGACCTTGGAGGGCGGCGACCTGTACGGCCCGCTGTTCCACGGCCCCACGTTCCGGGTCCTGGAGCGCGTCGAGGGCCACCCGTCCGGCGCCGCGACCGCCGCCGGCGCCGGCCCCCGCCTCGGCCCCGCCGTGGGCCGGCTCGCCACCGCGCCCCTCGTCACGGAGGCGCTCATGCAGGCGTGCGTCGTCGCGGGCATCGCGGCCGGCGGCCACCTCAGCCTGCCCACGAGCATCGGCAGCGTCGAGCTCCCGGCCGACCCGGCGTGCTCGCCCGGCGGCCTGCGCTTCACGGCGCGCGTCCTGGGCACCGAGGGCGCCGCCACCGACTACGCCGCAGAGGCCTTCGACGCCGCGGGGCGGCTCGTGGCCCGCATGGACCGCCTGCGCCTGGTCCGCACCGGCCCCCGCCTGGAAGCCGGCTTCCGTCCCGCCGAGATCGCCGCCTGAGGGTTCCATGACCGACGACGCGCTCCTCGAAGTCACCGGCATCGCCAAGGCGTTCGGCAACCACACCGCCGTCGCCGACGTCTCGTTCTCCGTGCCGCGCGGCGCGGTGGTGTGCCTGGTCGGCCCCAACGGCGCCGGCAAGACCACCACGCTCCAGATGGCGCAGGGCCTGCTCAAGCCCGACCGCGGAACCATCCGGCTGCTCGGGATGGAGCCGCGCAAGGCGGCCCGCACCCAGGGCGCGCGGCTCGGGGTCCTGCCGCAGCGCTTCCACTGCTTCCCCCTCCTGACAGTGCGCGAGAACCTGGGCTACTTCGCGGCACTCCAGGGCGCGCGCCCTGACCTGGAGGCCCTCCTGGCGGCGCTCGGGCTCACCGCGGACGCCGACCGCCGCTACGGGCTGCTGTCGGACGGCACCCGCCGCCGCGTCGGCATCGCGAGCACCCTGGTGAACGACCCGGAACTGGTGTTCCTCGACGAGCCCACCGCCGGCGTCGACCCCGCCAGCCGCCGCCTGCTGTGGGACATCGTCCTGCGGCTGCGCTCGGAGGGCCGCTCCGTCGTGCTCACCACGCACTACATGGACGAGGCCGAGCGCCTCTCCGACCACGTCATCTTCATCGACCACGGCCGCGTCACCGCCGCCGGCACGCCCGACGCGCTGCGCCGCCGGCACGGGGGCGGCAGCGTCCTGGCGCTGAAGGGCCTCGCCGGCGCGCTCCCCGCCGCCGTCGCGGCGCGCGCCGTGACTGACCCCGCGGGCCTCGTCCGGATTCCCCTGTCCGCGCCCGAGGAGGCCCCCGGCCTGCTCGTGGCAATGGCCGCCGCGGGCGCCACGTTCCAGGAGGTCTCCATCCGCGAGCCCAGCCTCGACGACGCCTTCCTCCAACTCGCCCGCGGAGGCGCCGCATGAACGCCCGCCGCGTCGGCGCGGAGGTCCTGCTCGGCCTGCGCACCTGGGTCCGCTCCCCGACCCACGTCGTCCTCAACCTCGCCATGCCCCTGGTCCTGCTGCTCGTGTTCGGGGCCATCTTCTCGTCCTCCGGCGCGGAGCGGCCGGTGGCCCTGTTCGACGACCGCGACCACTCCCCCGCCTCGCTGGCGCTGCGCCAGGCGCTCGCCGCCACGGGGACGGTCGAGGTGCTCGACGCGGTCCTGCCCGACGGGCCGGCCGAGGCCGCCGCGTGGCTCGGCAAGGCGCGGGCCGCCGCGGCCCTCACCGTCCCCGCCGGGTTCGGCAACACGAGCCAAGGCGTCCCGCTCCAGCTCCTGCTGGGCGTGGGCGGGCCGTACTCCGACGGCGTCGTGGCCTCCGCGGTGCGCTCCGCCCTCGCGGCGGTGCAGGCCCCGCAGGCCCTCGGGCTGCAGGTCGCCTCCCTGGAGGCGCGCCCCGCCGCCAGCTACTCCGGCTTCCTGCTGCCGGGCGTCCTCGGGCTCGCCATCCTCTCCATCAGCATGTCGCGCTCCTTCGAGGGCGTGGTGGACATGCGCGACCGCGGCCTCCTCGACCGCCTCGCGGTGTCGCCGATGCGCAAGGGGGAGTGGCTGCTGGCGCGCATGGCCAGCATCACCCTGGTCAACCTCGCCGCGTGCGCCGTCCTGGTGGCGGCCGCGTGGCTGGTGTTCCGCGATCCGGTCGCCGTCACGCCGCTGGCGTTGCTGCTCGTCGTCCTGGGCAGCCTGGTCTTCGCCGGCCTCGGCACTCTCGTCGGGTCGGCCGTGCCCTCGCTGGAGCTGGGCAGCGCCATCGTGAACGTCGGGCTGCTCCCGGTCATCCTCGTGTCGGGCTCGTTCTTCGACGCGGCGCGGCTCCCCGCCTACGTGCGGTGGACCTCGCGGCTCTCCCCGTTGACCTACCTCAACGACGGCCTGCGCGGCGAGCTGGTGCTCGGCGACCGCGCCACCGCCCTGCAGGCCGCCGCGGTGCTCGCCGTGCTCGCCGTCCTGCTCGTGCTGGTGGGCGCGCAGACGCTGCGCTGGACGCGCGACCGCTGGACCCCCAGGTGGCGCTAGGCGTGGCGAGGCTCCCACTGGAACAGCCGCAGGGTTGGCGCCTCCCCCAGCGTGGCCACCGCGCCGCGCATCCCGTCCCCCGCGGCGAAGCCTGCGACCCACGCCCGCGCGCCAGCCGACGCGGCGGCCCCCTCCTCGGACAGCCCGGCCGCCACGCCGACGCCGAGCGCCTTCAGCACCGCCTCCTTGCGGGTCCAGGCCTCCAGGAACGCGGCGGCGGGGTCGGCTGCGCCTGCCAGCCGGGAGCGTTCCGCGTCCGAGAAGAAGGCGGCGGCCACCTCGCTGCGGGCAGCCGCGCCAGGGTCCGCCTCCACATCGACCCCGACCGGCTGCCGCGCGACGGCGACCGCCACGGTGCCGCCTGCGTCCGCGACGCTGAACTCCAGCCCGCGCGCCGCCTCCGGCGCCAGCACGTGGGGCTTGCCGTGCCCCGCCGCGCCGCACGACGCGCAGCGGCGCCCGAACGCGAACGCCTCGGGCGCGACGCCGCCGACGTAGCGGGCCAAGACGTCGCGCACGCCCGCGCGGGCGACGCGGCGCCGCTGCTGGTCCTCCGCGAAGGCAAGCTGCGCAATCTCGGTCAGATCAGGCTGCGGGAGGGCCATGCCCGCAAGGAGCGTGGCCGCGGCGGCCACCGGAATGCGCCAAACGTGGACACCGCGTTCCTCGATGGATGCGTGTCCAGGACCCTGTTCCCAACGTGACCCCGAAGGCATCTCGGCCACCCGCGGCGCGCCCGCCCTCCCGTCGCCGCGCGTTGCCTCCATCACGTGGCCCCAACGCAAGATAAGCCTAAATAATCAGGGTCAGGTCCAGGCCGGAGTCGCGTTCGGGTGGACGCAGACCGTGGTGAACCCTTGACCGCCAATGCCCATGTTGATGTCCGACTGCTGCGCAAGACCGACGACCTGGAGGACTTCGCGACCACCGTCTGCTCCCCCAAGTACACGCCCCGCGTCTACGGCGACACGCCGCGCTCCACCGCGGACCGCTTCCTCGACCAGCACTTCAACCCCCGCCCCGACACGCACGCCTCGACCACCAAGAGCGAGGTCTGGGTCGCCTTCGAGGGTGAGGGCATCCTCGGCTACTACGTCCACATCTTCAAGCGCTGGGGCACCGTGAAGGGCTCCACCTTCATCGTCAAGAACGAGCACCAGGGCCGCGGCATCGGGCGCCGCATGCACCAGGTCATCGAGTCCGACTACGACCACCGCCCCGGCATCCGCAAGCTGTTCCACACCCTCCCCGTCCCCGAGACCGGCCACATCCGCCTCTCCGTCGGCGAGTTCGGCTACCAGATCGAGGGCCACATGCGCACCCACTACGTCCCCGGCTCCGACGAGCTCATCGTGGGCCGCCGCCCCGCCCGCTGGGCCCCCCCGCCGGCGCAGCCCACGCTGTTCCCGCACCGCCTCGCCGAGGGCGGCCCCGTGCGCGTCGAGGAGCTGTCCGGCAAGGCCAGCGCCGCCGAGGCCGAGGCGATGCTGCCCTGGCTGCGCGCCACCCACGACCCCGTCGACCGTGCCCACTGCGAGTGGCTGCTCACCCCGTCCCCCAAGCGCCACGTCTTCGTCGCGCGCGGCCAGGAGGGCCCTGCCGGCTTCCTGGTGCTGAGCAAGAAGCACGTCAAGCTCGACAAGGCGATGCTCGTCCTCGACCCCGCCGCGCCCTCCCGGGAGGCCGCCACGGCGCTGGCCAAGACCGCCCTGCGCGTCTCCGCCGAGGACAAGGTCCGCAAGGTCTTCACCGAGGTCCCCGACCCCGCCATCGAGCTGCGCCACCTGCTGGCCGGGCTGGGCTTCCGCCGCGAGGGCGTCCCCAGCGCCCCCTACAAGGAGGGCGTCGACCTCGTCGTGATGTCGCACTTCCTCCCCGGTGGGAGCGCGTGAGCCGGCGGAGCTTCCGCGGCGCCGCCCTCCTCCCCTCCCCCGGCGGCCTCCGCCTCGCCCCCGACGCGCTCGTCGAGGTGGACGGCGGCCGCATCGTGCGGGTG
Source organism: Halobacteriales archaeon (assembly GCA_020201445.1). The sequence goes on along the minus strand of JAIVGU010000029.1, from coordinate 2,357 downwards.
CGCCCCGACGCGCGCGAGGCGGGGGGGAGCGGCGCCGTGGCGCTGCGCGACAGCCAAGTGCTGGCCCCCGGCTTCGTGGACACCCACACGCACCTGAAGATGCAGGCCATCGCCGCCAGCGTCTTCGAGCGCCGGGAGGACGACACCACGACGCGGCGCATCGCGCGCTACGACGGCGTGCTGCAGGCGCTCGGCGAGGAGGACGTGCAGGCCGCGGTCGCCGAGGCGGCCGCGTCCCACCTGGCCTCCGGCATCACGACGGCGTGGACCCGCTCCTACTTCACGGACATGCACGTCGCGCTGGCCGGCCGGGGCCCCCGCCTCGCCGTCGGCCGCACCCTGCGCGCCGGCCCCGACCTCGACCAGCGGCGCGGCAAGGCGTTCGACCTGGCGCGCGCCCCCTACGGCTCCGCCGCGCCGTTCCTGCCCACCTTCGTCCTGCACGAGGCCGGCCTCCCCCCTGGCGACCTGCAGGCGGTCGCGCAGGCCGCGGCGCGGCACCCGGACGGGCCGCTCCCCGTCCAGGCGCACGTCGCGCAGCGCCGCGAGGAGCGCGACGAATTGGGCGAGAGCGCTGTGCAGCTCCTCGAGCGGGTGGGCCTGCTCCAGCTTGGCTCCTTCGTGGCCGTCCATTGCGTCTACGTCGACGCGGCCGACCTGGAGACCCTCGCGCGCTGGCGTGTCCCCGTCACCTACTGCCCCGAGGCGACGCGGCGCGCCGGCGTCGGCAACCCCTGCGCCGCCCTGCGCGGCCGGACGCCGCTGCTCATCGGCACCGACACGCCGCCGTTCCACATGGGGCGCAACCTGCTGACCGCCGTGCAGCGCGGCGGCTTCACCCTCACCGAGGCGTTCCTCGCGGCCACGGCGGAGCCCGCCCGCGTCCTGCGGCTGCCCACCGGCACCCTCGCGGAGGGCACCCTCGCCGACCTCGCGGTGTGGGACCTCGGCGAGCCGGCGCGGGGCCTTGACGCCGCGGCCGCGGTGGCCGGCATCGCCGGGGCGGGGCGCGCGGACGCCACCTACGTCGCCGGCAAGGAGCTGGCCTGCCGGCCCGAGGCCGTGGCGGGGAGGGCCGCATGAGGGAGGAGGCCGCCCTGGCCCCCCTGGCGCCGCCCGCGCAGGAGGCGGGCGCGGCCGGGGCCGACGCGTTCCCGCTGTCGTTCGCGCAGCAGCGGCTCTGGTTCATCCACCAGTGGGCCCCGGCCAGCGCGGCCTACAACCTGCCCGTCGTCCTGCAGCTCACCGGGGCGCTCGACGCCGCGGCGCTGGAGGGCTCGCTGGCCGAGATCGTGCGCCGCCACGCGACCCTGCGCACCACCTACGCCGTCTCGGGCGGGGAGCCGGTGCAGCTGGTCGCGCCCTTCCGCGGCTTCACCCTCCCCGCCGAGGAGGTGGCCGGCCCCACCCCGGAGGCGCGGCTGCGCTCTGCGCTGCAACTGGCGGAGGCGGAGGGGCGGCGCCCGTTCGACCTGCGCGCCGGCCCCGTGCTGCGCGCCCGGCTGCTGCGCTGCGACCCCCAGGAGCACCTCCTGCTGCTGACCTTCCACCACATCGCCTTCGACGGCTGGTCGGGCGGCGTCTTCTTCCGCGAGCTGATGGCGCTCTACCAGGCGTTCCGCGAGGGACGCCCCTCCCCGCTGGAGCCGCTGCCCATCCAGTACTCCGACTTCGCCCTCTGGCAGCGCACCTCCGTGCAGGGCGACGAGCTGGGCCGCCAGCTCGACCAGCTCGCGAAGCGCCTCCAGGGTGTAGCGCCGCTGGAGCTGCCCACCGACCGCACCCGGCCGGCGCAGCAGACCTTCCGCGGCGGCGAGAGCCACTTCTCCCTCCCCATCCCGCTCTCCGACAGCCTGCAGGCGCTGGCGCGCGCCGAGGACGCCACGCTGTTCATGGTCCTCCTCGCCGGGTTCCAGGCGCTCCTCCACCGCGCCACTGGCCAGGAGGACTTCGCCGTCGGCTCCCCCATCGCTGGCCGCAGCCGGCCGGAGCTGGAGGGGCTCGTCGGCTTCTTCGTCAACACCCTCGTCCTGCGCGCCGACGCCGGCGGCGACCCCACGTTCCGCGACTTCCTCGCCCGCGTGCGCGCCACCTGCGTCGACGCCTACGCGCACCAGGACGTCCCCTTCGAGCGCATCGTCGAGGCGCTCAAGCCCGAGCGCGACCCCAGCCGCAACCCCCTCGTGCAGGTGGTGTTCGCGCTGCAGAACATCCCGCCCGTGAAGTTCCGCATGGGCGGCCTCACCCTCAAGGAGCTGGAGGCGCCGACCGCCACGACGCCGTTCGACCTCGCCCTCTTCATGAGCAAGGGGCAGGACACCATCCAGGGCACGGTGCAGTACTGCACCGACCTGTTC
>JAIVGU010000189.1 GCA_020201445.1 Halobacteriales archaeon | reverse complement strand
GGGCAGGCGGCACCGCAGGCGCGGCGGCAGGGGTCTCGGACATGATGACCGTGCCGTGGAAAATCGAAGGGGTAGAAAAAGGGAGGAGGAGGAGGAGGACCTGGTGGGCCTACGGGTTCTTGATGTGCCCGATGGCCTTGAGGTCGAGCGCGGCGCAGGTGTAGCGAATCCAGGTGACGAGCTTCACCTGGTCCGACTCCGCCTTGCTCACCGCGTCCACGGTGGTGTCGGGGCGGCGGCCCCACGCCTCGCCGAGCGCGCGGTTGGCGTCGATGACGATGGCCTGCACCATGCTCGCCGTCGAGGCGTTCGCATTGGCGAGCGAGGACACGATGCACTCCAGGCCCGCGACCTTCAGCAGGTCGCCGTTCTCGTTCACCTTCGTCTGCATCTCGCGGATGCCCTGGTTGGTGTCCTTGAGGAACTGCGCCTCCTGGTCGGGGCCGACGATGAGGTGGGTGGGGACCACGTTCAGCTTCTTCATCTTGGCCTTCAACTCGACCACCTGGTCGTAGAGGTCGGTCAGGGTGCCCGCGACGGCGAGGGTCTCGCTCGACGCGGCCACGGCGGTCTCCAGCGCCGTGAAGTTGAGGTCGTCCACCTTGACGCCGAGGGCGGACCCCATGTTGTTGATGAAGTCCTCCTGCGTGAAGATGGTCTGGTCCTCGAACACCTCGCGGTTCACGAGGTCGTAGTCGCCGAACTTGGCGAGCGTCATGGGGTAGGTGCCGGTCGTGGTCGCGTTGGCGACGAGAGCGGTGCCCTGCCCGATGGGTCCCTGCGCCGTGCGGGGGTTCATGTAGGGCACCTGCACGGTGTCGCCCGCCTTGGCCGTCAGGTCCTCCTTGACGGCCGAGATGATGCCTGCGAACTTGCGGGCGGCGTAGAGGGTCTCCAGCACCCGGTCGGAGTAGGTGTCCGCCGGGATGAGGTCGGTCACATCCCCGGTCGCCGTGGCGGCGAGGCCGAGGATGGTGCGCGTGTTGGTCATGTCTTGCCTCCTGTCAGGTGTAGGGGGTCCGCCCCTACTCGGCGTCCTCCGCCTGGGCGAGGAGGCGGGCCTCCGAGTTCCGCCGCATGGACGGGGGGAGGTTGGACTTCTCCGGGAGGCCGTGCTTGAGGCGCAGGGCCTTCACGCGGGCGTCGCGGTCGGCGCCCGAGGGCGCATCGCTGCGGGTGGACGGGGCGGTGGTGCGTCCGCCGAGGCGGACGGCGGGCTTGCCGTCGCCGCCGCTGGGGGCGGGCTTGGCGATGGTGAGCGCCTTGAGGGCCACCGTGAGGGACGCGACCGTGGGCTTGTCGCCGACGACGGTGGCGAGTTCGGTGCCCTGCGGCAGGGCGTCCTTGACGGCCTCGGTCAGGTCCTCGATGTCCTGCTTCTCGCGCTCGGCGGCGGTGGCCTTGAGCGTGTCGCGCTCGTTGGTGAGCGTGGTGGTCTGCGCCTTCGCCTCGGCGAGGGCGGTCTCCTTCTCCTTGAGTCGGTCCTCCAGGGCCTTCTTCTCGGCCTGGAGGGACACGACCATGTTGGGGTCGTTGCACATGGGCTTGTCCTTCCTGTTGTCGCCGCCCTGGAGGGCGAGGACTGTGAATCCGGCCTGCTTCGCGGCGAGGCCGATGCCGCACCCGGCCTTGTCCGAGCAGGCGCCGAGCGGGAGGATGGCGACGCCCTCCATCGTGGCGTCGATGGCGGCGTGGTCCCACGCGGCCTTCTCCTCGGGCGTCTTGGCGGGACGGGTGACGATGTTCTCCAGTTCGATGCTGACGTTCGGGACGCGCTTCGCCTTCAGGCGGCCCTCCACGAACGAGATGGCGTCAGCGAAGCGGGGGCGGTTCGCTTGGAGGTGCAGGTTCGCGCGCATCGCGGCCTCCTCCATGCCGACCTGGCGCATGACGCCAACCTCGTCCTCGGGCTTGTCCGAGTGGTCGAGGTCCACGCGCTTCCCTTCGCCGCTGGGCGCGACCTTGGCGAGGAACTCCTTCGAGAGGAAGAACCGCTCGCCGTTGGGGTTGCCGATGCCGGGAACATACACGCCTTCGCGGATGATGACGGCAGGGAACACGCGCTCGCCGTCGGCTTCGGCGCCGAGGGCCATGTCGGGCCAGGGCGCTTGCGGCACGAGGAGGCTGACGCGCGTGAGCCTGCGCTCCGTCACCGCATCGGTCGGAGTCGCTCCGCTCTGCATCCCCGTTCGCTCATACCCTGAAGGACCTACTTCAATCCTGCGAGTTGCTGCGCGCGATATCTGCGATGTCGGCGCCGCGCATCGACTGGACGGCTGGGCGGAGGAACGGCGTGGCCTCCAAGCCGCCCGGCCTGCCGCTGTGCTGATACCACGAGGGCGTCGGGCCGGGGTCGGTCTGTGCGCCGCGCGACATGGTGCCGAACTCGTTGAACGCGGCGTAGGTGGTCTGCGCGCGCACGAAGCCACCTTGGTCGTCCACGCCGCCCTCGATGCTTGAGCGGAGGCGGCCGTGGTTCACGGGCGCCTTCAACTTCGCGCGCCGCTCGGCCTCCAGGCTCACGGCGAGGAGGATGCGGTCGCGCTTCTCCTTGGCCCGGTAGCCCTTCCGCAGGGACTTCGGGAGCCGGACCTCAAAGGACATCGAGCGCACCGTCGAGGCTGTCCACGAGGTCGTCCACGGTCTCGACCGGGTGGACCTCCGGCACCGGCAGGGGCGCGGGCGGCTGCTCCGGGTCACGCTTCGGGCGCTTGACCACCATGAGCAGGTGACGCACGAACCCGAACGAGGTCTCCTCGCACCCGTCGCGTGGGCACCACGCCACGCCGTCGTCGCCGGGCGGCGCCACTAGGTCCGCGCCGCACGTTGGGCACGACGCGCCCACCGGCTCGCTGCCCTCGGGGACCTGCTTCATGGCTCCTGGATGGGGACGGCTCCCTGATTGGCGTTGCGGAACGCCTCGATGAGATGCGCCTTCCCCGCGCGCCACGCTTGGGCGAGGGCGGCGGCATACTCATCCTCGAAGGCGACGAGGCCAGGGATGGCGTGGCGCTTGGCGGCGAGGTCGATGCCCTGCTCGCGGGCGAACGTGTCCGCCTCCTCGCGGTCCCGCCCCGGCTCGGAGAGGCCGGTCACGGGCGCGATAGTGCAGCGACAGTTCGGGTCCCACGGCGGCGCCAGTTTCCCCGCAGCCGCACCCTCATGGAACACGGCGTCGAGCGGCACGACCTCGCCGTGGGCCTCAAGGTGGTCGGGGCGCACACGGTCATCCAAGGTGGCGATGGCCTCCTTCCGCCGCACGACGCCGGAGCGGCGCCACCCGTTGAATCGGCCCCAGTTCGCGGCGCGGTTCGCCTCCGTGCGCGCGATGGTCGCCACGGTCGCCACGCGACCCTCCAGCAGGCGGTCCATGCGCTTCACGATGTCGTCCACGCCGAGCCCCTCGCGGATGCCCTCGCGCACCGCGTCCTCCACCAGGACGCTCGTGCGCGCCGTCAGGGACCGGATGCTCCGGTAGTTGAACTCCAACGTGAACGCCTGCCCGCGTGGGTCGAGGAGGTCGGTGACTTGGAGTTCCTGCTCGGCCTTCTTCGCCCCGAGCCCGTAGGCCCTCGGGTGCAGGATGCGGGCGACCTTCAGGAGGTCCCGCTGGATGGCGAGCCACGCCTCGACCTGGAAGCGGTCGGCCAGGGGCCGGATGAACGGCGGCATCAGGCCGCAGCCGGGGCGGGCGCGGGCGGCTGCGCGCCGGGCGGCACGACGCGCGGCACGGTCTCGCGCGGCGGAGCGCCACCGGGGCCTGGCTCGACCGGCGGCAGCACGGGCGCATCCGGCTCGAAGTCGTCGGGCGACAACTTCAAGCCCGCCTCGCGGGCGGCGGCCTCCTTCGTGAGCCCGGCCGCGATGAACTGGTTGAGCGCGGCGGCCTTCTCGCGCCGCTGCGAGGACTCCACGGTCGGCAGCGTCGGCGGGTCGTTCCACCGGATGTCGAAGTCCACCGCGCCCAGGAGCCCCTTGATGAGGCGCTTGAAGAACGGCTGGAGCAGCACCACCTCGACCAGGCGGAGGTCCGAGTGGTAGTCGGCGAGGTTGGTCTCCGAGCCCGTCACCGCGCCCGCCTGGACGCCCTCCGCGAGCGCGACCGGGACGCCGACGGCAGCGGCGGCGGAGCCCTTCCATTCGGCATAGAAAGGGGTGGGGTCGAAGCCGACGGGGTTGAGTTGCGTGAACGTGGTGCGCTCGTCGGTGACGTAGCCGCGCACGAAGTCGGGCGAGTTCACCATCTCAATTGTGTCCTCAATCTCGCCCGGCTTGGCCTCCTTGACGATGGCGTGGACCTTGGGTTGCCCGGCATTGAACACGAACTCCCCGGTGCCCTGGTCGCCCTTCACCTTCGCCATGCAGGCGTGATACGCCACCTCGACGCTGCTGAAGGGCTCGCCGAGGAAGTGGAAGTGGAAGCGGGCGTAGCGGTCGGGGTGCAGGACCACGGGCTTCTCGCCGTAGCGTTCCTGCACGAGGAACTCCACGCCCTTCTCCGCGCCCTTGCGGCCCTTCTCGAAGCGGATGCCCACGGGGTCGATGATATGGGCCGCGACGGGCACGGCCGACTCGGAGACCGGCGTGTCGGGGGCGCCGTCGTCGTCCCACTCGATTTCCATGAGGCCGCCGATGCGGTGAACGTGGGCATAGACGAGGGCCTGCCGGACGCGGCTGAACGCCTCCGAGTCGGCGAGCCACGCCTGCACCAGGTCGTCGTCGGGGTGGACTTCCTCCGTTCCCCTCTTGACCACCTTGAAACCGTGCTTCACGAGGTCGCCGGTCTGTTTCGTGATGCACCGCTCGATGAACGGCTCCTGCTTGACGATGGCCTCGCAGGTCCGCCAGTCGAGGCGGGCGGCGCCGTTGCGGGCGGCGGCCTGCGCGCCTCGGCGGGCGGCTTCGGTGGCGCGGCGGAGGCTGACGGCGCGCTCGGGCTTGCCGTCGTCGTTGCGCTCGATGCCCGCGCGGACCTGCTCGGGCGTGGCCGCCTGCATGGGGCCTCGATGCCTGTCCCTTGTGAAAAGGGCTGCGAGTTGGAGGGGAGCCGGGCTACACACACCGGGCGCTCGGGTCCCGGCTCCCCTTGATGCTGTTGGCCCGAGCGCCGTGGGGTGACTGGTTGGGAGGTGCTTCACTTCTTCGACTTGGTTCCGCCGAACAGGGCCTCAAAGACGGCCTTGAACAGGCGGCCCCAGATGCGGGCCTCCTCTCGCATCCAGCCCGCAGCGGAGCAGGCAGCGAGGGCGAAGGGGCGCCACCACGGAACCTCGCGCGCCGGACAGTCCTTCGCGCCCCAAACACACCATCCAACCTTGCCACATTGCTCCTGGTGCTGGCTACGGTCGTCGGCGCTCATGCCGCCGGGTCTCCGTGGAGCGGACGGTCTTGGCCGTGCGAGCCCGCGTCGATGGCGCGCACCGCGCACTCCCGGCAGAACGCCTCCGGCTTGCCGGTCGTGACGTTCGTGAGGGTGCCCTCCGGCGCGGCGCCGCACTTCACGCAGCCCGGCGGCGGGCGCGGCGTGGCCGCGAGGTGGACCTCGCGGCGGATGGCCTCCGCCCAGACGGCGGCGAGGCTGGGGTCGGCGAGGCCCTTGCGGTTGGCGAGGATGAAGCCCGCTGCCGCTTCGGCGCACCGGGTCGCCAGGTCCTTCGGGTCAGGCATCGCCGACCCCCCCCGGTCTGCTGCTCGCGGGCGAGGCGCTCACGCTTGCGGAGGGCAACCTGCTCGCTCGCCCGCACGAAGCCGACCATGCCCTCGCGGCTCCGGCCGTTCTTGAGGAGGGTGTCGAAGGCGCGCAGGTTGGCGTCGATGAGGCCCGCTGGCATGGTGGTGGGGTCGAGGCGGTGGCGCTCGTCCAGGCTCGCACGGTAGGCGGAGCGGAGGTCCTCGTCGCTCATGGCGCGGAGGGCGTTCCAGCGGTCGAGGAAGTCACTCGGCGGCGTCGGCATCCGTGGCCTCCTTGGGCTTGCGCTTCATGGTCAGGAAGATGTAGGTGTAGAGCGATGTCACGATGGCCTCGACCAGGTAGGCCACGCCCTCGCCGGTCCAGAAGGAGGTGTGGGCGCCCTCGCCGATGTCGGTGCAGCCGAGCCACTCGGGGGGACAGTCGGAGGGGAAGGGCATGGGGCGGAGGTAGGGGACGCTCCAGCCGTTGCCGAGGGCGGCGGACTGGACGCTGTGGATGGATTCGTGGACGTAGGCGCCGAGCCAGAGGGCAAGGAGGACGAGGAGGGCGTCGCGGAGGCGGGGGTTCAGGTGCATGGTGTGTGTCACCACCCCTCCTGTAGTCGTGGCAAATATATTAACTTTCCATGATGGTTCTCAGCGCATCCCCAACGGGTCACGACCCTGAATCCGCCTGCCACGCTCCCCGCCCGCCTCCGAGTAGTTCATCATCGCTAAGGCGTCCCCGTGGTCCGGCGAGTTCCCGCCCTCCTTCCCGCCCTCCACCTCGACCTTGATGCGCCCGCCCACCACCTTCCAGCGCCACTTCGTCAGGTCCGTCATAACCGCTTGCGGTGGGTCATGGAGTTCAACGAGGTCCTCCTCCATGCCGCGCCGGAGCAACCACAGCGCCTCGCTCGTGGCGTTGAAGAACCGCTCCGGGTTCCTGGCCTTCCTGCCGCCCTTGAACCCGAACACGGTGCGACCCATGCGGCGCAAGTAGTCGGCGACGCCCTTCCCGACACCGTTCTCGTCCACCGCCACGGTCTCGTCCGCCTCCAGTTCCGCGTCGATGCGGGTGGCGGTCTCCATCGTGTCCGCAATCTGCCAAGACCTCCACGACAGGACGACGAGGCGCTTCTCCTCGAAGCGGCGCCACCCGCGCGCCACGACGGTCTTGTCCAGGCCGCCCTCCGCGATGTCAGCGCCCGCCTGCCTACGCCACCCCTGCCCAGCGGGCGGCGACCACCTGGGCTTGCCCGGCGGCGTCGCACGGACGGCGCGCTGAATCCACCCCCACGGGATAAGTTGGTCCTCGGCGATGTCGGGGAACTGCGAGAGGTAGAGGACCTGATACATGGTGGGCGCCATGTCGCGCCTCATGTCGGCGAGGTGGCGGGGGTCGATGCGGCCCTCCGCGAGCGCCTGCTCGATGGGGATGTGGATGTTCGTGAAGGAGGGGTCCTGCGTGTGCTTGAAGAAGGCGTTTTCGCGGTGCCACGGGTTCGCCAACTCGTAGAGTTCCGCCTCCGGAGAGTCGCCGAGCATACGCGCAATCTTCGCGTCGGCCTCCGGGCTGATGAGGCACGCCTCGTCCTTGGCGATGATGTCGCCGCCCGACCCCATGAGGCGGTCGGCGTCGCCCTGCGCGGTGCGGACGGTGAACTGCTTGCCGTCCGTGAACGTGATGCGCTTGTGCGACACCTCCTTCTTGAGCGCCTCGACGGTGCTGCCGCCTCGGCTGTCCACCATCGCGCCGAGGAGAGGCTGGCGGATGATGGCGTGGGCCATGTAGCCCCGGAGAATCTGGGCCTGCTCCTCCAAGGGGCCGATTGCCTCCACGACGAGCGGCTTGGGGTCCACGAGGAAGCGGGTGGCGAGGCCGAGGCTGAACGAGCGGGTCTTGCCGTAGCGCGTGGGGGCGAGGACGGTGACGCGCTCGCGGCCCCGTGGGAAGGCAACGGTGCTGGCGATGCGCTCCTGGCCGGGCGAGAGGTCGTAGCCGAAGAGGCCCTGGACGAGGGTGCCGATGTCCTCGGTCTTGACCAGGTGGCGCATGAGGTCGTCGTCCAGCAGGGGCGTGGTGCCGAGCGTGGCGAGTGTCATGCGGGGGTGGCTCCGGGTGGGCGGCGGCGGAGCGCGAGGAGGGCGGTGAGGGCGTCACGGATGCGCGTGGCAGCGGCGGGCAGCGTGACGCGGCGGCCACGGCGACGAGGGCCGCCCACGATGCTCCTGCGCGGCCACGCCGCGTCGTCCATGCCCAGCCGCCTAGAGCAGGGGCTTCACGTTCTCGGCGGCCTGGAGGAGGCTGCGGATGGCCTCGGCGCTCGACGGGTCCGCGCAGTAGGCGAACACCATGAGGGAGCCCTGGACCCAGCCGGTGACGGCGTGGGTGATGGCGACCGTCGAGGTCGAGCCGTCGCCGCCCGTGCTGGCGGCGGCGGTGATGGTCAGGGTGGCGGAGGGGACAGGGGTGACGCTGAACGTCATGCAGCGAGGAGCGCGCATCGTGCCTTAGACGCTTCGACCCGAAGCCTAGAACGCCGCGTCGCCGTCCGTGAAGTGGTTCCCCACACCCACCAGGAGCGTAGAGACCACGTTCTGCGCGCCCGCCTTGGCGACCGGGAACGACGAGTCCTCCACCTTGCCCTGGTTCCCGTTGTCGTCGTTGAGGTCCAGGAACCGCGTGGGGTTGATGACCACGCCGTCGTCGTCGGTGCCGAACTCGAACGAGTGGCCCTTGATGCGGAGGTCCCTGTAGTGCAGGGAGGCCGCGCCGCCCGCGAGGTGCGCCTCGGCGAAGTGCGCGCCCGTGATGCCGAGGCTCCGGCACCCCATGAACTCGTTCTGGCCGCTCGCGCCGTAGTCGCTGCCCTGGAGGACGACGGCTTGCGCGGCGTAGGCGAACAGAGTGCCCTCGAAACGGGCAAAGTCGCCCTTGTCGGCGAGGCCCGCGTTGATGTCGGCGACGAGGCCGGGGCCGAGGACGAGCGCCTTGCCGGTGCCGTCCTGGTTCTCCAACTTGCACCAGGCGTCCGCCGAGAAGCGGCGGCCGGTCACGACCAGGCCCGCTCCGGTGCCGGTGCCCGCGCCGTTGATGTTCTCCAGGCGGACATCGCGGCCGTGGACGGTGATGGCGTCCGCGTTGGCGCCGACGGCGTTCACGCTGACGCTGCCGGGTCCGCCCCGGCCGGTGATGGTGAGGCGCTCGATGCTGCGGGGGATGACCACGTTCTCGTCGTAGTCGCCGGGCTCGATGTGGAGGCCGGTGACGCGCTGCCCCTTGGCGATGCGGTCCTCGATGTTGGCGACGACCTGCTCGAAGGTCTCGACCGCTTGGCCGGGGTAGAGGCCCGAGTTGAGGTCGCTGCCGTCCGTGGCGTCCACGAAGAAGTTGAGGCCCTGCTTGAGGGGGGTCAGGTCGCGGCTGCGGTTCTCCAGGGTCGGCATTTTGGGCCTCGCGGGTTGGACCGTGGCCTGGGGTTTTGAGGTTGCCGAGACAGACTAGGCCCTGCGGAGTTCTTCGAGAACGATGTCGCGCATGGTGAGGACAGCCTTCTTGCGCGCGGCCCAGGCGGCCCCGGCGGCCCTGGCGGCCCCGGCGGCCTCGGCGGCCCTGGCGGCCCTGGCGGCCCTGGCGGCCCTGGCGGCCCTGGCGGCCTCGGCGGCCCAGGCGGCCCCGGCGGCCCAGGCGGCCTCGGCGGCCCAGGCGGCCCCGGCGGCCCCGGCGGCCCCGGCGGCCCAGGCGGCCCCGGCGGCCCCGGCGGCCCCGGCGGCCCAGGCGGCCCCGGCGGCCTCGGCGGCCCCGGCGGCCCAGGCGGCCCCGGCGGCCTCGGCGGCCCAGGCGGCCCAGGCGGCCCCGGCGGCCTCGGCGGCCCAGGAGTCGATGGCGCACATCAGCGTCCCGCCCGCCGACTGGTCATGGAGGGCGGCGACGGCTTCGACGGCGACGCGGACGCCCCACTCGTCCTTCATGTCGGGCGCGAGCGCGACCTCGCGCAGGATGCGCGCCATGATGCGGTGGTGCGCCCTGTGCGTGTCCGCGCCGACGGGGATGGCTTCGAGGAACTGGACCGGCCAGTCCTGCCCAGCCTTGTTGGCGCCGACGCGGTGGAGAGACTCGAAGAGGGCGTCCTCAAGGTGGGCGAGTTCTTCGGGGAGACCGAGTTCGACGGGGTAGCGGGCGTGGTTGTAGCCGTCCACGGTGCAGGCGACGGCGCAGCCCTTCTGTCCCATGCTGGGGACGCCTGTGGCTCCGGCGGCGAGGAGGTCGGCTTTGCGGTGCTGCCGCATGATGGCGATGCGCTTGCGCTTCAGTTCTGGGTTGCTGTGGTATGCGAGGAGGGCGGGCAAGTGGTTGGCCTCACCTGCGCGTAGGTGTGCTAAGTATATAGATTTAGGCCGGTTGGTCCGGCGAGGAGAGGGACCAAGGCCCGACCCATGCCACGCAGCCAAGTGCGCCGCACGGGGTCCCAGGTTGCGCCTTAGCAGGGCGCCCTCTCTCCTCGCCCAAAACGGGGGTGAACCGATGGCTGCGAGGCGACAGGCACCCCGACGGTGAAGTCGGCACGGGTTGGATACCGTGAGCCGCTGCCACGCACCCCCCAGCGTCCCGAGGAGCGCGCGCTTGGACGGCGCCTAGATGGCCCGGAGCCGCGCGCCTCGCCCTCTCCCGAGGGTGCCCCATCGAGCCCGAGCGTCCCCTTTCCCTGGCGGGCGGGGTCGGTCGTGGGGAGGCGGTTGGCCTATCGGCGCCGGGGCGCCGCCCCCGGTCGCTGCCGGGGGAAGCAGCGCAGGAACCAGAGGAGAACCGCTGGGGCCTGCGACAGGTTGGTTGCTATCTTGATGCCCTGCTTGGGCGGGCATGGCGCACACGCGCCGAGGGCGAGGGTGCATGGTTGCCGACAACCTCCCGCCAGGCAGGCGGCGACGGCCAACACCCCCCATGCGGGGCGGCCCGTGTCCGACGGACGGCGGTGGGCCTTAGTCCTCTTTCGAGGAGTCCGCCACAGCCCCACGAGGGGGTTTCAGCGTCCTCGGCCCACCCGGCAAAGACACGGCCGGGCTTTGAACCTTTCCTGCCGGGGGCACGGAGCCGGGGGGTTGCGGGATGCCGAGCGCCAAGAACTCGCGCGGCGGGTCCGCCACGAGGTCCCGCGACGGCCGCGACGCCACGGGCCAAGAGTCCCACGACCTCACCCACCTGGGCGGCGCGCGCCGCTGGCCCAACCGCCGCACCATGAAGGCGGCGGAGCGCCTGCCCGCCAAGACCTTCAAGGAATGGGCAGAACGGAAACGCCTAGTCGGGGAGGAGGTGCTGCTCCTCCTCGCTTTCTGAACCCTGTTCAGCCGCGTCTAGGATGGGCGACAGAATCGCCGGGACCTGAACGGCGGCGGCCACGACCGACCCCACGGAACTTGAACCAGGTTCACTCCCGGCCTCCGGCGCCGGGACAGCGCCATCACCGACCGAGTGCATCCCATCCCCCTCGCGACGACGCGCAGCGCGCTCCATGAACGCCTGCCGCAAGCCATCCACGACGACCGTGCCCTGGAGGCTCACCTTGACCTCCTCCACACCCCTCGCCTTGCGCTCCACCTCGGCCGCAGCCTTGAACGCGGGCGCCAACTCCTTCATCAGCACCCCAAGCGCGACCGGCGACATCTCCACCAACTCGGAGGCCGTCTTGCCCGACATGGAGGCGAGCGCCTCGAAGAACGGACGAAGCCCCGCCTGAAGGCTCATGGCGTCCCGCGCCTGCCGCTCCGCCATCTCCACGATGGCCGCCTCCGCAGCCGCCCGGCGCTTCGTGTCCAGGTGGCGCTCGTAGTCCACGCAACGGCGCACCCACGACCACTCGCTCGACCATCCTTCAAGGACGCGGGTGTAGCCTTCCGACGGGTTGCCGAGGCGCTGCCGTGCGGAGTCTAGGGAGCGGTCGAGGCCGAGGTCGCGGTAGGTTTTGAAGGCGCGCCATGCTTCGTCGCCTTCGTCGTCCTGGCGTTCCCAGGTGGGCGCTGTGATGAGTCTCTTCTCGGGGGGCATCCCTGCACTCGAAGCGTCGCCTGGTGATATAAAGGAGTGGTGAAGGGGGAGGAGGGTTGGCTGCTAGGCGTGGTGGGCCTTGCTGCCGAGGCGGTGCGCCTTGCCGCACGAGCAGGGAACACGCTTGCCACGACACGCCTCCGACGCCGACGGTGGCGGGGAGGTTGGACGGGTGCGAAGAGGGAGGGGTTGAGGTGCCGGGCGGAGGAGGCGCAGCAGGCGGAGGAGCGCGGGGCTCACCTCGCGCGGGCTTCGAGGTCCACCTCTGGCTCGCTCTCGGCGGCGAGGACGGTGGGGTCGCGGTCGGGGTCGATGGACGGCCCGGCGCCGGTCTTGCCCGACTCCGTGAGCCCGACCGGCGACGGCGTGGCCGTCGGGTCCACCTCCGGCCCCATGTCCACAACCTTCCGCCCCTCCGGCTCCAGCGGCGCACGCCGGACAGCACCGACCTCCACATTGAACGGCAGCACCCCCTCACGGCCGGGCACGAGCCCGAAGGCGTAGCTCACCGGCTCGTCGTCCGCGACCTGCACGTTGAACACGACCACCGCCGACGCCGTGATGGGAACGCTCACCTGCCGCCCCAGGACACCCTCGATGGTCTGGTGCTTCCCCTTCGCGTCGAGGCGCTCCTGGAGGTCCCGCAGCACGGTCTCCACGCCGCGCGTGAGGAGCCCGATGTCGGTGCCGGGCACCTTCACCTCGGCCTTCATCCTGGCGAGGAGCGCCTCGTTGGCGTCGCCCAGGCTCACCTTCACAGGGGCGGCGCGGGGCTTCTTGTCGGTCGCTGGCTGGCTTTCCTGCGCCGCTGGGGGCGCCTTGTCGTTGGGTTGCATGTCGGTGTCTCCGATGCTCGTGAGGACTTTGAAGGAGGGAAGGGGAAGAAGCCGCCGGGCGAGGGTGCAGCGGGCGGCGTGGGGGCGCGGGGTGAGGCCGGTGGCTCGCCGGTTCGTGGTGCGGTTGACGTAGCGGCACGGTGCGCCGACCACGGCGTCGCAGGTCACGCAGGCGGCGAGGAGGATGACGAGCGTGGCCTTCACGAGTCGCAGCCCTCCCCGCACGGCGCCCGGATGCAGGCGAGGCATGGGCCTCCGCCGATGGCGGCGTGGCACTCGCAGCAGGGCACGACGCGCCCACCGGGCAGGCGCGCGGACCCGCCGAGTAGCCGGTTCATCGCGGAGCCACCTGGGGCTCGACTCGACCATGCCGCGCCCGCTCCGCAGGCGGGCTCCGGGCGTAGAACGCGAGGTGCGTGTCAAGGTGGCCCTGCCCGCCCTTCGCGTCGAACCCGCACCGGCACATCGCCACTAGGCCGCCTCCTGCACGAGGACCTTGAGGCGCTCCATGACCGCCGCCTGGTTGCTCTCCGTGAGGCCGTGGTCGCTGAAGAAACGCAACCCACGCGGCCCGGTGAGAACCTCGGGGTCGCGCAGGCCGCCCTTGTGGAGGTGGGCGGCGACGGCGGCCGGGTTGGTCTTGTCGCCCGTGAAGGCGGTTGCCTCGTGGCTCGTCAAGCCTTCGCCTCGCCTGGTTTGCTGCCGGTCAAGACCGCGTGGAGGCGGTCGAGCGCGAAGAAGCGGCCCGTGGAGCGGCCGTCCTGCGTGATTCGGCTGTTCGGGCGCCGCAGGCTCCCGTCCGCCTCGCGCTCGAACAGGGCCTCCAAGTCGCCGCGCTTCACGACGACGAACCCGCTCTCCGCAAGGTCCCTGTCAGCCGCGAGGAGGACCGCGTGGATGATGTTTTGCGCCGACCGATGCTCGATGCCCAAGCACTCCCGGTTCCGGCACTCGTCCTCCCCACGCCGAGGACACTCCGGCGGGCCGCCCATCCAGGACCCGCCCTCAACGTGCCGCTTGACGTAGGGCGCGCTCGTCGCGTCCAAGATGCCACCCGTCAAAGCGGCAGCACCTCGACGCTCGCACGAACACGGTGATGGAGACCACAGAGGCGGCGGGGGTCCTTGCCCCACGGCAGCAGCGGCTTCCGGCCCGGCCTCGTGCAGCGGTCGCCGTCGTTCTTCACGGCGGCGCACCGCGACCAGTCGGCGACGGCGAGGGGGCTAGGAGGGGGAGCGCGAGGGGGAACCTCGGGGGAGGCCAGGGCCTCCTCCAGGATGGCGACGCCGTGCCTGCTCGCCGGGATGCGGCGACGCCGCCGCAGGTCCGCCTCCAGGTCCACGAGTTCCTCCGGCCGGATGGGTGGGGGGTGCCGGTTGGAGAACGCGGACTCGTAGCGGGTGCCCTTGTTCGAGTAGTAGCGGCGGCGCCGCATGAGGCCGTCCTTGATGGGGCCGCGCCCGGTCATGCCCGCTTCCCTCCGGCGAAGCAGGGGCAGGTCCGCTTCTGGTGCTGGATGAACCTCTCAAGGACCTCTTGGTCGTTGAGGGTGCCGTCGATGCAGGGCGCGCGGGCGCGGAACTTGTAGCCGCCCTCTCGCTCGTTGCCGACGCGGCGCTCGACCTCGGGCGTCATGGTTGCCTCCTCCCCGTCCAGTTCGACCAGTAGAACACCTGGTCGCCTGTCGGCTTGACGCCGAACTCGTTCCAGTCCCGCACGATGCGCTCGGCCTCCCGCTGTGCGGCCTCATGGAGCGCGCGGAGCGGGGCTTGACCGAAGTGCCGCCGCGTCGGAGCGAGCGCCTGGAGCGAGTAGTGGGGCTCCGGCCCCATCGTCAAGTCGCGGTGCAGGATGGCGAGCCACGGTCCACGGCTCTCCAGCCAGGCTTGGCCGAGGACCTTGCCGCCGGGGTAGGTGACGAGGGGCGCGTCGCGCGTGTTCCACAAGGGGTCGTGGGCGACGAGGATGAGGTAGCGGTTGGGCTCGCGCTTGCTGCCGACGCTGAAGCGGGGCAGGCGGCGGAGGTCGGTGCTGTAAGCCTTCGTCATGCCACCCACCTGTGCATTCGGGCGACCGTGCGGCCGTAGATGCCTTGCGGCTCCTGGTCGATGGAGGTGAACTTGCGGAGCATCTTGGCCTTGGCGTTGTCGGTGAGCAGCGGCTCGACGGCGAGCACCTGCTCCACCTGGAGGTTGCAGGCCACATCACCGACGGCGTGGGTGAAGCACTCCGGTTCGATGCCGGACGGGTAGGTGGGGGCGCAGGAGTCCGACCTCACGGCACCACCTTCGCCTCGTTCAGCGCCCGCGCCACCGCCTCCGCGAGCGCGTTCCTGCGCTGCCCATCATCCTGCACCGGCCCAACCTCGATGATGCCGGTGAAGTGGTCGTAGAGACCGGTCGCGTCCGGGTTCTCAAAGACGATGTGGCGGTAGATGCTGGCGCCGCAGTTCTGTTCCGGGGTCTCCGGTCCAGGGCAAGCAGCGGCGTTGTGGTGACAGCGCCGCACGGGGTCCACAAACCAGGGTGTCATGGTAGGTTCAACTCCACGCCGTCGGAGATGCCCGCGCGCTCCAGACGGTCTCTCTTGCGGGCTAGGCGGCCCGCTTCGTTGCGGCCTCGGTTGAAGCCGCGCTGCTCGGCCTCGCGCTCGCGGGCAGCGAAGTAGGCGCGCGGCTCCAACGGGTCTTGGCGGCGTAGGAACGCGGCGACGAGGCTGCGCTCAAGCGGACGCTCGCCCGGTCGCGGGTCGCGGACGGAGGCATGGATGCGGGCGAGCAGCAGGGCCTCGCCGCCGCCCCCCAGCGAATAGAGGCCGACGCCGTGCGGGAGTTCCTCCGGCTTCACGATGCCCGGCTTCCCCTCCACCACCCACCAGTAGTCGCACGACGCGCGGCCAGGGTCAGCCTTGCGCGGGTTGCGGACCTCCGTGAGCCAGTCGGCCCGGCTGACCTTGACCTCGAAGCCGTGGACCGCCATCCCGGCGCCCTTGCGGGTGTCGAAGGCCACGGCGTCGGCGAAGCGATACCCTCCCTCGTCGCGGGGGAACTGGACCTCGAAGGCGACGAGCCAGTCGGGGGGTGGGAAGCGTTCCCGGATGGCGGCGCGGACATGGGCGGTCACGTTTGTCATAGCGGGAGCCTCCCTTGGCTGCTGGGCGGTGCGCGCCCGGCGTGGCGGTAGGGGAGGACGTTGCCGGGCTTGTCGCCGTTCACGCTGACGCACGGGGCCTCGAGTAGGGTGACGCCGCAGAGGGGGCACGGCGGCCCCTCCGGCTGTGCTGTCACGGGCGCACCTCGGGGAACTGGCGGACCTGTAGGTCCTCTGGGATGTCGGCGAGAGCGCCACCCTTCGCCGACGCCTCCGACGCGCAGGCGCCTACCTGCTTGAAGAAGAACGCCGCGCCCGCTCCTTGGGCTTGGTCGCGCAGGCTCCGAGCCCACGCCAAGTCCATCGGGCGCGCGCCCCTGCCGCTCTCGCCGCCGACGATGACCCAATCAACCCGACGGCGGGCGCGGGCCGCAGCCGCCCAGGTCGTTTCTGGGTCAGCCATGCCGAAGGCCGTGGCCGAGCGGAGGTCCACCGGGCCGAGCATGGGTTCGCACGACAGGAACCGCACGACGGCAGGCGACGCGAGCAGATGCGGGATGCGCGCCTCGGCGGCGGCCTGGTCCTCGACGCTCGTGCCCAGCCACACGTTCGGCAACGGCCACGCCACCTTGAGACAAGAGAGGTCTGTCTCCTCATGGAACGGTGCTGGGAGGTTGCCCTCGAAGTTGCAGATGGCTTCACCGAGCGCGGCGAGCGGGCCGCCGATGCCAGGGCCTTCGCGGTGTGGGTGCTGCGCGGCCCACTCGAACCACGCGGCCATCCGCTCCGGGCGCTTCGTCAAGACCTGGAAGGTGTGCTGCGGCGCGGCGGCCATGACCGCGAACACGCAGGAGATGAACTCGTTGGACACGGCCGGATGGAACAGGTCGCTCATGCTGTTCACGAACACGCGACGCGGCTTCCTCCACCGCAACGGGTCCTCCAAGTGTTCGGGCACGAGGCGGACCTCGCCGGTCCAACGCGGACCTTGCGGCGTGAACTTGGCAAGCCCCTCATAGGGCAGGCCGGGGCCGCTGAAGCGCGCCGCCTGCCCAGCCGCGTAGCAGTTGCGGCACCCCTCGCTGACGGCGGTGCAGCCGCGCAGGGGGTTCCACGTTGCGTCGGTCCACTCGATGCTCGTCATGGCGACCGCCTCGGCGGCGGGGGGCGATTGAAGTCCGCGCGGTCGTCCAACCCCTCATTGACCGCGAGACCGAGGACCGTCATGTAGGCGCGCTTCAACGCCTGCGTGATGGCCTTGCTGACAGCCTTGTCCTGCGAGTCCATGCCCTCCCCGGCGACGACGGCCTCCACGAGGTCGTCCTTCGAGCGGCGGAACTGGACGGCCACGGTGACGACGGCGATGGCGCCCTTCTCAACGTCGCGAACCTCGACGTTGCGGACGATTGGCACGACGACGATGCCCGCAGCGTGGAGAAGGGGGGCGCTCCGGGCGACGACCTCGGCGTGTTCGATGAAGCGATACCGGAAGTGTTGGTTTTGTCCGGTCTTGTCGATGCTGCCGATTCGGCGGCCGATGAAGGCCAAGGCCGACTCGATGGTGGTGAAGGTCTGGGGTGCAGGCTCGGGTTCGCTCAAGGTTTCACCCGCTGGAACGTGATGGCCCACACCCACGGGTTCTCCGCCCACGAGGCGCCGGGGCGGTCGCCGTTGATGCTGTCCCACAGGTGCATGAACGCCTCGTGGGCCGTCGCGTAGAGCCGCTGCTCGGTCATCGGGCCGAGGACTACGCCGGGCTGCTTGCGAGCAAAGCCGACGGGCTGTTTCACGGGGCGCGCGGGGCCGAGCCATCCGTTGCCGCTCGGCTCGACGCCCTCGGCGCGGGCGTCCGCTTCGCTGATGTCCTGGAGGCGCTCGACGCGGACCTGCGTGACCTCAAGGAGCAGGCGGGCGTCGGCGCGGCGGAGATGGATGCTCGGCCGCCACCTCGGCAGACCACCGACCCCGACGCCAAAGCACCCGCAGGTAAAGCCTCCGCTCCAGTCGGCCCGGTAGTGGACGCCGCCGGTCGAGACCGGGTGCCACGCTTCGCGGACCCACAGGCGGTCGCCCGGCGCACCGTAGGGACAGACGCGACCCTGCTCCTCGTCAGCGGCCCCGAACACCTCGGGGCCGGGCTCCTCGTCGCCGTGCCGGTTGATGACCGTGGGGTTGTAGCGTTCGACGGTCGGGTGCCATCCCTCGCGCGGCGGTGGCTTGACGAGGCGCCTGGTCTGCGTCTTGGGGTTCAGGTCCCGGAGGAGGGCGCGGACGAGGCGGTCCTGGAACAGGATGCCGCGTTCAGTCGGCATGGGCCACCGCGCGGCACAACTCGGTCACGCCGCCGATGAGGCGCTCGGCCTTGTCGCCGTCGAGGTCCTCGGCGACACCGAGGATAAGAGCGAGGCCGTCGGCGAACTCCTGGAGTGGGGTGCGCTTCGTCACGCCGAGCCCCCCTCTGGCTCCGGCGCGGGGCCGAGGGTGAGGGCGCCTGTGGCCTGCGCCATCGCAGCCACCTCGACGCCCCCCTGCGCGCCCTGCGCGAGGCTGCTGCGCGCGCCCGCGATGACGGCCTCGACCGCCTTGGGGTCGCGGACACACGACGGACAGAGGTCCACGTTCCAGCCAGGGAGACCCTCGTGGCGGAGCGGGATGACCTCGCTCTGCTTCTTGCAGACCGCGCAGGTGCCGGAGTCCATGAGGCGGCGGACGACGGGCTGGAGGCCGTCGGGGTGGCACTTCTTCGATTTGCGTCCGCTGCCGCACTCGCACGGCTCGTTCCGGCCGGGCTTCGCGGGGGCGCGGTAGGTTCCTCGTGCGTCGCGGCGGTGGAGGCCGTGGTCCTGTTGGGCGGGGTTCTCTTGCATGGTGAGTGTCCTCGGAAAGTCCGGCCGTGCTTTAGGCTCTTTCGGGGGTGGGGAGGAAGTGCTGCGACCAAGTGACACAACGTGGTCGCGCAAAGGGAGAGGTTGCACAGCCTCCCCACCGTTCCCGGAGCCTGTCCGGGTGAAACTACTTCTTCGGCTTCGCGTCGGGATGGCAGTTCGCCAGGATGAACGCGGCCACGCCCATCTCCCCGTGGAGCCATTTGTTGTGCAACTGGACGGCGACCTGCTTCCCGTCGGCCTGCGTGACGATGACGCGGAGGTCGCCGGTCTCGGCGACGCTGCCGAGTTGCAGGCCGTCGGCGAGCGGGAAAGCGGCGTCGTCCTCGATGCGGATGGCCTTGGACTTGACGGCCTGGAGGGCGTTGGCGGCCAGGGCATCGCGCGCCTTGGCGCGGGCGGCCTCCAAGTCGAGAGCGGCTTGGTCGATGGGTGGCTCGTCGGCGTGGGCGAGTTCGCGCAGGCCGAAGAAGAACCGCTCGCCCTTGCGGAACTTGTTGCCCAGGCACTCGCCCGGCGTGAGAACCTCGACCTCCGCGCTGCTGCCGTCGATGCCGACGACGCGGCCGGGGCCGCCGACGAGGGCGCTGCACCACCCGCGCCCGGCGAACTTCACGAGGTCGCCGGGCTGGATGGGACGCGCGGGCACGGGTGGGGCCGCTGCGGTGAGCGGCTTCGCCGCGCCGTCCGTGCCGTCAGGCATGACCGGCCGCCTCCTCGGCAACCCGCATCTCCGCGAGATGACGCTCACACCACGCCGCCACGCTCCGCCCGTCGATGAGCAAGAGGTCCGGCGGACTGGCCTTCTGGAGGAACTCGTTCTTGAACTCCATGTAGGATTTCTCCTCGTTGCGGATGACGTTGGCGCTCACCAACTGGTAGTAGAGTTGGCGGAGGGTCAGTCGGAATCCCTGTGCCTGATAGGCGCGGATGATGCGGTCGCACCTCTTGATGAGGTCGAGCGAGCCTGGCTTGAAGTTCTTCTCGATGAACGCTTGTTTCATGGTGTAGCTCCCTTTGCGTGGAGGAGGTTTGTGAGTCGTGTGAAATACTTATAGTTATCCTGGAGGATTGAGGACGATTATGGCCCCGGAGTAGGCCGCGACCTTGCCCTCAAGGCGAGCCACTAGGCACCCGATGGAGGGGACGACAGCACGAGGTCGGCGTGGAGCGAGCGCATCAGGCGGTTTGGTTGGCTTGGCTTTTAGGGCACCCGGCGGGGTCAGTCATGCCCCGCCAAGACCTCCCGCAGCCGACGCTCCGCAACATGCAACTCCACCATGAGACCCATCGGCACAAGCACCTTGTCATCCCGCGTGTCCTTCGTGGCGAGGACCGCCTGGAGCGCCCGCTCGAACCGCGCCCGCGCGTTCCGCTTCGCCGAGCCCGCCTTCGGGTCCTCCGGCGGCATCCACTCCCCCCGCAACCACAGGGCACCGTTCTCCGTGAGCCGCCACGCCAGGGCCGCCTTGCCCGTCGCGTTCACGAGGCGGCCGTCGGTCTCCACGATGCCCATGCGCTTCATCTCCGCGAGCCTGGGGGAGATGCCCTGGAGGTCGAGGGTGAGCGCCTCCGACATCAACCGCGTGGAGGAGCGCCCGACGACGGCGAGGTGTTCCGCGATGCGGCGGCGCAGCCCAGCGACCTTGTGGAGGTCGAGGCTGTGGAACGCCTCCAGGCTCGTTGCGCGGACCCCCGCCCCCTTATTGCTCGTGGAAACTGTTTCCGGTGTCAAAGGAGTTCCATCCTTTTCTTCTGCACTTGGACTCGTCGGTTCCTGCTGCGTCATGCGTCACCCGTATTTCATAACTTCCCTGAAACGATTCTAGAAAAGAAACAAGCGAACAAGCCACCACAGAGGGGGACCTGCTCCACCTGCAATCATAGGGGGAGGGGTGGCGGAGCCTCACGCCAGTTCCTCGTCGTCCGCCAGTAGCGGGTCTCCACGCGACTCCCTTTCAGCATCCCGGCCTTGACCTTCCCGGCGCCCTCCAAGTCGCGCAGCAGGTGGCGGACCCTGCTCTTGTCGAACGTGACGCCGCCCGGTTGGTCGGCCAAGGCGTCGATGATGTCGCGCACCGGCAGGGCGCGGTGGGCGTCGTCGGGCAGGACGAGCATGATGCGCTCCCTCAAGGTGTAGGTGGGGGCGCTGCTGGGGTTGGCGGCCTGGACGTTCTGGCCGACCAGCTGCGCGCTGGCGGCGCGGGCGGCGAGGCGTTTGGCGAGGCGGATGCTGTCGTTGGCGCTGCGGAGCCAGTTGTCGCGGGCGACCTTGTTGGGGGCTTCGGCGGCGAGGCGGAAGGCGCGGGCGGCCTGCTCTAGGGCTTCGGCGGCCGACTCAAACGAGACCGTCATGGCTTCCTCCATCGCTGCGTCATCAGGACGAAGGACCGGCGTCTCTCCTCGACCTGCAACGGGTGGCCGTGGAACTGTGCCGCGACCGCGTGCGTGATGGCCTCGCGGAGGAGGTCTTGGAGGTGCCGATGGAGGGCGGTCACGCGGTCGCCTCGGTCTTGGCCTGCATCGCCGCCTTGGCGAGCGCCCGGAAGTCGTTGGTCAGAGGCTCCAGGCGCAGCAGGACCAGGCGGCGGTTCCAGTCGGCAATCCAGGAGGCCATGAACTTCCCGTGCAGCGCGACGCGGCCGTGCTGCCGGAGTTGGTGGGCCATGCTGGCAAAGCCGCGCGAGGCGTGGGTGGCCCACGGGCGGACGTATTCGATGCAGCGCCCAGCCTGCTCGAAGGTGAAGCCGTGGCCGAATCCGCTGGCGCGGTTGGCCTCCAGGGTGGCGCGCTCCTCGTCGCGCCACGCCTGCGAGGGCGCCCAAGCGCCGCACTCTTTGGCGCGCTGCTCTAGGTAGGCGGCGAAGGCCAGGCGCTCGCGCTGCTCGCGGACCTTGGGGTCGCTCGTGCCGGGGCCGTAGCAGGCGGCGGCGTGGCGGTCGGCGGCGCGCTTCGGAACGAGCCGCTTGCACTCGGGGCAGATGGCGAATCGGTTGCGGTCGGCGGGGAGGCAGAGGTGGCCGTCGCTCTCGGGGTGGTCCTTGGGCCACGCGCAGGCGGGAAACCCCTGCTGGCCGTGGCGCTCAAGGTGAAGGCCGGGGTGGACTGGCGAGGCGCAGGCGCAGGGCGCGAGGCAGAGGGGGGCGGTGCGCCATCCGGGAGGCATGGTGGCTTCGCGGGCGGGGTCGCCGATGGTGCGGACTGGCTCGGCGTCCTGCACCCGCTACGCCTCCACGGGGAGACCGGCGGCCTGGAGCGCACGGGCGGCGTCCTGGGCGTTGCCGATTTCCTTGGACTTGGCTGGAGCGAAGGTGCCGCCGGGGCCGGTGAAGCGCGGGTGGCCGACGTAGAAGCCTCCGCCGCGCGCCGGAACGGAGCAGTTCTCGACGGTGAGGCCGAGAGTCTTGGCGGCCCGCTCGACCATCTTCTGCTGGGTGCGGACCTGCTTGGTGGCGACGAGGCGGAGGAAGGCGGTGGCGCTCGCGCGGCCGGGCTGCGCGGCGGCGATGGCCTGGCCCCGCTCGCTGTCCTTGTCGATGCGCTCCCAGATGGTCAGGCGGCCCTCGTGGAAAATGCGGTTGTGGTGCCCGGCATCGGTCTTGGCCGCGTCGAGGCTCTCGAAGCCGAGGGCGGCATGGTTGCTCTTGCAGGTGGTGGCGGAGCAGGTCCAGCAGTAGAGCATCTGCTCGCTGCCGACCCGCTTCACCCAAGGACCGAAGGTGATGGCCTCCTTGGGAGGGGTGCCGGGGATAGGGGTAGGGTTCTGCATGGTGTGTGTCACCAACCCTCCTGTAGTCGTGGCTAATACTTATACTTTAGCCGGACCGACTACTTGGGCAG
>JAIVGU010000211.1 GCA_020201445.1 Halobacteriales archaeon | reverse complement strand
GCAGGAGCCCGGCCATCCAGGTGCGCATGGCCGGGACGGCGGGCTCCATGCTCTTAGGGTTTGAGGTCCCGCCCCTGCCGCTGGCTCACTTCAGGAGCGTGATCTTGTCGCACTGCGGGCAGCGCAGGTTGACGGGCCGTGCCTTGGGCGCCCACAGCAGGGTGTCGCAGCCGCTGCACTTGCCGCGCGTTAAGTCGGGCGGCGCGGGGCCCTTGCCGGCGACGCGGGCCACGACGAGGGGGACCTGCGGGGTCGGCACCACGGCGGGGCGGGCCGCGGCGCGGGGCTTGGAGGGGACGACGGTGAACTCCATCTCCTCGGGGGCGGGCCTCGCCTTCGCCTTCTTGGCGGCCTCGCGCTTCTCGCCGAGCGTCTGGCCCGAGGGGACCAGGCGGCGGGCGCGGCGCACCGGCTCGGCCTCCTCGTCCTCCTCCGGGATGACGGGCATGCGGGGCGAGTAGCGGTTGGGCGCCGACGGCTTGGGCGGCAGGCCGGCGAGGGCGCGCTGGAGCGGCGAGTCGAGGTCGATGGCGGCGGCGGGCGCAGGCGTTGGCGCGGAGGGCTCGTCCACCGGGGGCGGGGCCTCCCACTCAACTGCGGCCTCGTTCCCCTGCTCGGGGAACCTGTCGGCCTCGGCGTAGCCGAAGTCCAGGTCCGGCGTCGGCGCAGGCACAAGCTCGGGGGGCGGCGCCTCAAGCTGCGGGGCCTGGGCCTCGAGCGCCATCCAGGCGACGGCGAGCAGGCTCAGCAGGGCGAGGCCCGCCATGGCAAGGCCGACCGCGCCGATGGGGCCCCCCGCCAGCGAGAGCGCGAGGCCGGTGAAGCCCAGCACGGCCGCCGTGAACGCCAAGACCCTGGAGCCCTGCATGCGCATCCCGAGGTCCGATGCCGGCACCTTCTACTTGAAGGGCGCGAACCCGGCGACCGCCTCCGACCGAACCACGGATTTCACGAAGGGCCTCGTTCAACTCGTATCCGCGCAATCCGCGTCATCCGCGGTTTGGTGGGGCCGAAGCGAGCCGACGGAACCGCGGATTTCGCGGATTTTCGAGGGCCTGAGCTCTACGGCCTTGCATTCGCGAAATCCGCCGTTCGCAGAGCTAGGCCACGCGCAACTGCCTGCAATCCATCGTTTTGGGGGGCGTCAGGCGGCGGGCTTGAGGACGACGACGTCGATGCGGAACGCCTGGCCGGCGAGGTCCACGTTCGACTCCTTCATGCCCTTCAGGGTCGCCTCGGCGGCGGCGCGCACGACGTCCTCGAGCTTCTTGCCCTTGGCCTTCATGCCGTCCTGCAGGACGTGCTCCGCCTGCGCGGCCTCCTTGCCGAGGGCGATGCCGACGCGGCTCGTGGCGTTGCCGTCGACGTCGCAGTGGTAGATGACCGGGTCCTGGCCGTGGCGGTCGAAGCCGGCGACGATGATGCCGACGCCGAGGGGGCGGCGGTAGCTCATGCCGAGCTGGTGCAGGTAGTCGGAGAGCGCGAGGCTGACCTCCTTGGGGCTGACCTCGCTGCCGAGCACGAACTTGTGGTTGACGGCGAGGTCGCGCAGGAGCTGGCGGACCTGGTTGGTGTCGCCGCCGTGGCCGGTGACGAGCACGACACAGTCGCGGCTGACGTGCACGACCTTGTCGGCGTTGTTGTAGAGCGGGTTGCCGTCACGGTTGACGGTGGCCACCACGACCTCCCTGTCGTTGCGCGCGGCGATGATGGGGAGGCCCATCCCGAGGGTGATGCGGGCGTACTTGATGGCCGGGATGCTGCCCGTCTCGTCGAAGTGGAGGTAGGCGGTGTCGACGGTTGGCTTCATTGCGGCACCTCCAGGTCCTCGACGACTTCCTGGTTGAACGTGTAGGTCTTCAGGCTGGACTCGCCCTCCAGGGGGAGGACGTAGACGACGAGGCCGTTGCCGGACGCGACGTCGCGCTGGGTGCTGGCGCGGATGGCGCGCTTGGCCAGCTCGGTCGCCTCCTTGAGGCCCTTGACCTTGGCCCAGTCGGCCGACTCCAGGACGCCCACGGCGGGGCCGGTGCCGGAGCCGGTGACGGTGTAGTCGCGCTTGGCGATGAGGGAGCCGTCGCCGCCGACGTCCCACAGGTGGACGCCGTCCTGGCCGCGGGTGGCGAGGATGAACTGGCCGTAGATGCCGCCGGAGCGCTGCACCGAGTAGGCGGCCATCTTGGCGAGCTCCTGCGGCGAGAGGCCCCAGCCGCGGCGGCCCTTGGTGTACTCCAGGTTGAGGCGGAGCATGTGGGCGTACGCCTGCGCCTGCGAGACCGAGCCGGCGATGGTGATGGCGGAGTCCGTGTCGAGCGGCTCGATCTTCACCACGTCCTTGTCGGCCACGTAGTAGCCCATGGTGGCGCGGCGGTCGGTCGCCAGGACGATCCCCTCGGGCGTCTTGATGCCCACGGTGGTTGTCATCGCTGAGGGATGGTCAGAACTTCGTAAAATACCGTCCGTTCCGGGTGCGGGAGCGACGGGCCAGTGGGGTCAGGTCGGGGGCAGCGTGGCGTCCAGGGGGGCGGCGGAGAGGTGCCGCGGCGGCGGGTCCGGCTGGTCGGACGGCGGCCCGCGCGCGTCGAGGCCCAGCAGGGCGCGCAGGTCCGGGCGCAGCACCACGACATGCCCTGGCCCCAGGAACGACGGCTGCACCCGCAGCGCGCCCTCCTGCTCCAGCTTGCGGATGTGCCAGCGCACCGCGCGCGGCGTGACGCCGAGCTGGCGCGCGAGCTGCCGCCACGAGGTGCCGGGGTCCTTCAGCAGCCGCTCGACCACCTGGCGCGCGGTGTGCACCTGGAGGAGCCCGAGCAGGCTCTGCGGCTGCTGCGTGGCGGGCAGGAAGTGCAGGACGCGGCGGCCCTGGCGCACGCTCGACACGAGCCGGTCCCGCATCAGGCGGCGGATGTGGTGCAGCGCGGCGGTGCGGGTGAGGCCGAGCGCCTCCGCCAGGTCCTGCACGCACACCCCTGGCCGCTCCGCCACCACCTGCAGGATGCGCTCCTGGGCCGGGTGGCGCGGCGCCGGGCTCACGGGCGGCCCCCGGCGAGGGCGGAGCGCAGCGCGTCCTCGCCCCGGGCGTCCAGGTAGAGCGGGTCGCCCGCGATGCGGGCGCGGAACTCGGGCCCCGCCCCCGCCGCGTGGGCGAGGACCACCGCCCCCATCCGGGGCTGCCCGGCGGCGGCCAGGATGTGGCCGCGCAGGAACTGGCCCATGGGCCCGTCGCGCACCGCGGGCGGCAGCTCGCGCAGGTCCTCGAAGGCCTGCCCCGCCTTGCCCTGGCGCAGCAAGGCCTCGATGCGCAGCAGCAGCGCCTCGGTGCGGAACGGGGACCAGCGCACCAGGGCGCGCGAGCGGCGCACCACGGCGTCGTCGCGGCGGGCCGCCAGCAGGGCCTCGAGGCTCTCCAGCGAGCGGCGCGACCAGGCGCGGTGCGAGGCGAGCCCGCCCGCGGGGAGCGCGACGCTGCCCGCCACCAGCAGCAGGAGGCCCCAGCGGAAGGCGCGCGGCTCGGCGGCCACGACCCAGGCCAGCGCCTGCCCGTCGAGCGCGCCGCTGGCCACCGTGCCGCCCAGCTCCAGGGAGAGGGCGCCATCCTTGAGCGGGCCGAAGGCCGCCGAGAGGTCCCCCTGCAGGTCGAGCTGGCGGGCGTCGACGCGGCGCGGCCCGGCGCCGTCCCGCAGCGTGCCGTGGGCGTCCTGGAGGCTGAGCGCGGGGGCCTGCACCCGGAGCCCCGCCGCGTAGATGTGCGCGGCGTCGGGCAGGCCCCACGACAGGGAGAGGCTGCCGCCGCGGACGGTGAGGAAGATCTCCTGCTCGCGCTCGTTCTGGACGTAGGGCGGCAGCAGGCCGGGGTCGGCGGGGTCGGGGCGGCTGCCGCTCCACGCCTCGGTGGTGCCGGCGGCGTCGCGGACGCGCAGGTCGGCGCCCCACAGCACCAGCAGGAAATCGCCCTCGATGCGCAGGCGGTCCGACGCGCAGGGGCGCAGGGCGTGGCTGCCGCCGAGGCTGGCGGCGGGGTGGGGCGTGGTCGGGGTGCTGACGTGCGGGGTCGGCTGGAGGCCCTGCGGCTGCGCGGGCTCGACGCCGAGGCAGTGGCTGGCGAGGGAGAGGGACGGGGCGGGGGCGCCGGGGAGCGGGAACAGGGCGGCCTCGTGCGGCTGCGCGGGCCAGGACGTGGCGAGGGTCGCGTTGCTGCGCCGCTCCACGACGGGGTCGCGGGGCTCGCTGGCCCCGAGCCCGCGCTCCACGCTGGTGTTGAGCTTGCCGGTCACCTTCTCCGCCTCGACGCGGACCTCCACCCAGTCGGCGCTGCCCCGGATGGAGGGGTTCGCCTTCCCCTGGGCGTCGTAGAACGCCGCGGCGACCAGGGGCCCGCTGCCGGTGGCGTCGGTGGCGAAGGCGCTGGCGGCGGCCACCTCGCCGACGCTGCCGGTAGGGGCGGCCTGCCCGGGCGCCGGCGCCGCCAGCAGGAGGGCGAGCAGGAGGGCGGGCAGGCGGGGGCTAGGGGTCAAGGCCGCACCCCTGGTGTTGGACGTCGGGCGGGAACACGACGACGAGGATGTGGCACTGCCCGCCGCCGATGGTGCAGTCGGTGTCCGCCCAGACGGCCTCCAGGGGCGGGCGGGAGTTGAGGTTCACCTGCCAGTCGACGCAGGAGGCCACCAGGGTGGAGATGAGGTTGCTGGGGCTGAACCCCTCGCAGTTGTGCGCCGCGACCCAGTAGAGGTAGTCGTCGCCGACGCTCGCCCCCTGGTCGACGTAGGCGTGCTGGAGGCTGCCGACCTCGGCGATGAGGTCCGGCGGGGCCATCTCATCCAGCGGCGCGCGGAAGACCAGGTAGCCGTCCACGGCGATGTCGAGCTGGGGGTTGGCGAGGTCCTTCCACTCCAATTGGAAGCCGCCGGCAATGGGGTGTCCCTGCAGCGGCCCGGGCGGCGCCGGGGCGTACTCGGCGGGGGCGCAGGTGGAGGGCCAGCCGAGGGCGGGCGTGGCGCCGGCGAGCAGGGCGATGGCGACGGTCGCAATGCAGGCGAGGCGATGGGCAAGCATGGCAGCGTCCTCCGAGGAGGGTCGCAATCTTGGCTGATGGATAAAAGGGACATGTGTCGCTTTGCTCCCCCGGCGTGGACAGGTCCGCGTTGGAGGCCGGGAATGCCCATCCGTGGCCGCCGTGGCCCATCGCCTGCCAGCGCGTCACGGCGGCCGGGTCGGCCTCTGGGTTTGCGCAAAATCGTGGACTCTTACATCAGGCGGGTCTGGGCGCCGCGGCCCGACGGCCTCCACGCGGCGGCGGGGGTGGGGGCGGCGAGCGGGAGGGCGACCGCAGCGGGGGCGGCCGGTGCGATGCCAAGCTGCGCCTCCAGGATGCGCTCGGCGGCGGCGAGGAAGCGCTCCTCCGCCCCGCGCGGGATGGTCGCTCCCGCCGCGCCGGGATGCCCGCCGCCCTGCCCGCCCACCGCGGCGGCGGCCTCCCGCATCGCGACGCTCAGGTCGAGGCGGCCGCGCGCCTCCCCTGGCGCCCGGCTGGAGACCTTGGTGCGCCCGTCCGATGTCCAGGCGAACGCCACCAGCGGGCGGTCGCGCCGCAGCTCGAGGGCGCCGCCGAGGGCCATGCCCGCCACGATGCCCACCACCGTGTCGCGCACGGCGTCGCGCAGGTGGACCCACTGCAGGGAGGGCCGCTCCTGCACGCCGCAGCGCGCGAAGGCGTCGAGCGCCCCGGCGAGGTGCTTGCGGTGGCCGAGCAGCAGCTCCAGCGCCTCCGCGTAGGCCGCGCCGCGGTCGCCGCGCGCCACCGCGATGCCGACGTCGGGGCGGTCGTAGCGCGCCGTGCTGTTGAGCAGCGTGCCGAACTCCTGCAGCTCCCGTGTCGGCCCCGGCGGCTCGCGGGCCAGCGTCACGATGGGACGCAGCAGGCGCTCCGCGTCGGCGGCGAGGCCAAGGTCGAGGAGATGGTGGACGAGGGCGCTGCGGACGGCGGTGCGCTCGGGAGCCAGGAGGTGGCTCCAGGTGCGCTCCGCCCCGTCCTGTTCCAGGGGGACTCCAAGGCGGAGCAGCAGGCGCTCGGCGGCGCGCGGGTCGCCGGTGATGCCGGGCAGCGCGGGCTCGCTGGCGAGGCCGAGGAACTTCCGCAGCGGCCGCGTCTCGGGGCCGAAGAACGCGAGGTCCGGGGAAGCAGCGGCCAGCCCGAGCGCCTCGGCGTGGCGCAGCAGGAGCGCGTTGGTGCCGTGCAGCGCCGGGCGGTCCTGGCGGTCTGCGGTGGCGCCCACCAAGGCGAGCGGCAGCAGGTCCGTGTTGCGGGCGTCGAGCGCGGCGGCGGCGAGGTAGGCGCAGCCGGCTCCCGAGACCTCGTGCCCGTCGAGGCCGTCGAGCAGCGGGTTGAGGTGTGCGAAGGACTCCTCGCCGCCGTCGCGCACCAGTTGGTGGTGGTCGCACACGAGGCGCGGCGTGGCGGGGAAGTGCATGTAGGCGGTCGAGCCGAGGTCGCAGAACCAGAGCGCCTCGGGGGCGGCGGCGTGGATGAGGCCGACGTGGTGGCCGTCGAGGGACTTCACCGGCAGCAGGCGGAACGGCACCCCGGCGCGCTCCAAGGCCGTGGCGGCGATGGCGCCGGCGCCCACCCCGTCGGCGTCGATGTGGTGCACGACCGTGACCGTGCGGCCAGCCTCGCGCTGCCCGCGTACCCAACCGGCGGCCCGCCCGGCGCGCGCGGCAAGGCGCGGGTCGAGGCCCGGCGGCGTCCCCTCCATGCGGCGCCCAACGAAGTCCGGGGATAAGAGGGAATCCAGAGGGGAGGCGAACCATCGGTCGCTCCTCCTCGTCCCAGTCCCGCGCCTGCTGCGGCTGCGTGCTTGAACGGCTCCCTGGCTTGTCATTCAAGGCCATGAAAGTCGATGCTGGCGTTTCAATTGCTCTCTCATTGTTGTGCAACTCCAAAATCGGAAACGCTGAGCGGGGAGGGGATAAGGAGGAAAGTGTTGGCTCGGCTGGTGCCGGCAGCACTAAGAAGCGGAGTTGATTACGAGGATGCAGGCGGTCAAAACG
>JAIVGU010000210.1 GCA_020201445.1 Halobacteriales archaeon | reverse complement strand
GAGGACAAGCCGCTCGTTCCCTGGAGGCCAACCCTTCTCGCTCCAGACATCCAGTCGAACCGTGGCGCCCTCAGCCATAGGCGTCAGGGGGGACAGGTCGAAGGCGTCTTCCCGGACATCGAACTGGTAGGGTTGCGGGGTGGGGATGCCGGCCCCGCAGCCAGTCCTGTCCGGCAAGGCATGGGTCCCGGCGAACGGGGGGCCATGCAGGTCCCCCGCGAGGGTGCGCAGGGGCAGCGCATCGGCCTGGTCGGTGCGCCGCCATCCGACCTGGCTCACCCAGTCGTGGGGCCAGGTGAACCCGTCGGTGGGGGTTCCCGCGTTCCAGGGGCCCGCAGGGATGCTTCCCGCCATGCGCTGGTACTCGATGTCAATCGCCGGGAAAGAGGGGCCCGATGAGCACAGCCGAGGGGAAAGGTTTCCGAAATGCGTCAGGGTGAGGACAGGCTGCTTCAGGTTGTCCAGCACCATCGGCTCGCTCATCAGGGAACTGACGCCGCGGGGAGTGATGCAGGCGGGGTTCAGGCGAATCTTGCCGTCCCAGCAGTTCTTCTTGTTCGAAACCGGGTGGCCAGTGGCGTCGTCCACGACATGGCCCCCGTGCAGCGTGTAGTTGGCGAACCCGTGTCCGGCCTGATGCACAGCCTGCAGGCCATCGGTGTCCCATGCCTGGACATTGACCCCTTCGATGATCCAGCCGACCGGGGTGGCGTCTTGGGTCTGCCGCCCGGTGCCACTGCTGGGCGGATAGCCAGGAGAGACGTAAGTGCCGTCTGCCTCGGCCGTCAGGATGGTGGGGTCAATATGGAAACGGAAACGCAGGAAAATGGCTTGCCCAGCGTAGTCCCAAAGGGATACCAGGGCAGGGAGTGTGTCCCTGCCTGTGTCCGTGCCGTTGAAGCGCGCCACGACACGCCACCCGCCCGCTGTCCCGGGCCCAGCATCTGTCACAAGGGCTGCGACATCCCGTACCGTGCCAGCGGGTGCCACCTCGACGGTCGCGGTGCCATGGAAGCCAGTGTCGAGCCAGTGGCGGAAGCTGAGGACAGGCCGCCCAAGCCCCGCGAGGTTAATTGGCTGCTCGAGCGTCAGCACCGAGTCCTCCAGGAAGCGGGTCCTGTTCGGGCTGTTTTCCACCTTGATTCCAAATGGACGCAGGGTTCCTACGACAGCATCTTCAGTTGATCCAACCGACTGTGTGCTTTCGTCGATGCCGTCGAGCACGACCAGCCCAGACGGCTCCGTTGGAAGAATGGCGTCCCGGGATGGCTGGAGGGTGACGTCGAAGCGGTCGGCTACCAAGGGCACGCTCACCTCGCCGCCGTGGCTGTTGCGGAGCTTGAGGTAGAGGCCTGCCTCGTCGAGCTCGAAGCCGGTCGTGCCCACGGACTCGAGGACCAGCCGGACGTGGCCGACGAAACCGGGGGGCAGCTGCGGCCCGTCCACCGCAACGGTCGTCCACGCGGACGAGGCGTTGAAGACCTGCTCCCCGCGGGTTTGCCAGACGGCGCCAGCGGGCGGCAGGGGGTCGGGCGCACCGGTGGTGGCCTGCACAGCCTGCACCAAGGCGTGGATGGGGCCTCCGCGGTAGGCGACCAGCAGGCTGGTCTCATTGCCGCGGAAGAGGTCGATGTCGAACAGGCGGCGGACGGCGCTGGCGACGCGCGCCTGCCCGGCCGGGCACTGCACGACGCCCTGCTGCCCCCCCCACTCCACCAGGCGGGTGCAGGAGGGGGTGCCAGCCGTGAAGTTCCAGCGGTTGTTGAAGTCGATGTCCAGCGGGTTGGGCGCGACGGTCTGCACCATCACGTCCCCACCCTCGCGCAGGACATGTTGGGCGCCGTCGACGACCTGGAGGCGCAGGGCGCGCGCCACGTCGGAGCCCGACCACTGCCACGTCGCGACGCGGGCTGCCATGGGGGTTCCCTGGGTGCCGGCGATGGCGCGGGAGACGGGCAGGTCGACCTCCGCCCCAGAGTTGAGGGGAGTCATCGTGCCGTACTCCGTGCCCGACTCGTCGACCATCACGGCCCGGATGTCCCCCGCGACGACGACGCGGTCGCCATCCACAAACCTCGAGGAACCGAGGGCGACGTGCACCGGCGCGGTGCCGACGTTCTCGAGCGGGACGGTGATGTTGGCCTTCTGCCCACGCACGACGAGCTTGGTCGCCTTCTCCCGCTCCACGCCGTCCGGGTAGAAACTCGGACGTCCTGCCTCCCACCCCGATGCCTCTGCGGCCAGGAAGTGGAAGCGGGCGGTCGTGGTGGCAGGCAACTGCGCATCCGCCGCGCCCGCGCCCGTTCCTTGGACCACTTGGCGGACGAAGACCTCGACGGGGACGAGCCCAGCTTCGATGTCCGTGAAGGAGACGCCAGTGGCGAGATGGATGCGGCCGAGGGGGCCGACACTGAGGCGCGTCCGCTGGCTGCCGGCCTGGCTGCCCGCGGTGGCAGCGACGACCACCTCAACGGGGTCCGCGCCGGTGTTCTGCAGAATGACCGTGGGGCGCACATCGCTGCCGGGGGGAATCGCCGCCCCGTTGCCCGGCTCCGCGAGCCCGATCACCTGGACCGTGGGGGTGCCCACGGCGTGCACCTCGAGTTCGTCGAGCCGCCAGCCGGCCTCCTCGACCAAAGGCTCGTCGCCGGGAGAGGTGGCAGCCTGGAACCCGATGCGGACGAGGCGCCCCGCGAAGGCGGAGAGGTCAAAGATGGAATCCACCATGCCGCCCGAGTCGCCGCCAAAGCCACGCCAGCGGTTGCCCGCCGAGCCGCTGGCCACGATGGTGCCTTGGTAGAGATGGGGGTCGAGATTGCGGGTCTCTGGTTGTGGCAGGGGAAGGTTCTGAGGGTTCTGCCCATCGACCGGCACCGTTTGCTGGTCGCCCACGATGACCTCGGCACCGATGCCGGGGTTCCCTGACAGCAGGCCCGGCTGCGTCACGTTGTGGCGCGCCCGCACCTCGAGGGGAACGGCGCTGTCCTCCGGGTTGGTGCGCACCCGCATCTGCTCGCCATCCAGTTGCAGGACGCGGTCAGTGGGGGTCAGGCCAGCCCAGGGGCTCCAGGTTTGGGTGCTGGGGTCGAGGGTGGCGACCACGATGCGGCCTCCGTCCATGAACCCAATGTTGGGGTCAACATGGAAGCCGTAGGCGTGGCGCACGCGCAGCGCGGCGGTGGCCTTTCGGATCGGACTGTAGGTCTCGCGGCCATCGCCGAAGCCTAGTGCCGCCGTGGCGTTGGTGCCCTGGTCGGAGAGTCCGCAGGACGGCGAGTTGATGGCGGCGAGCGGGTCGATGCCTGAAGGGGGACACTGCCGGCTCCCCCGCCCCAGCGGGTCGGGGTTGGCCGAGAGCCGCGCCTGCGCATCGTCCGCCACGGCGGGCAGGCCGCGCAGGTCGATGACGGGCGAGACCAGCTCCGACTGCACGCCGACCGGGTAGCCGACCGCCGGGTCGCCGAACTGGGTGTAGCCATCGTGGTCCATGCTCCAGCCGTCGGCGGACGCCAGGGCGATGGCGGCGTGCCCCCAACGGTAGAGATCCTGCGCCCAGCGGTCGGGGCTGTCGCCGCTTTCCGGCAGCGCGCCCCCGTGGTAGCCGGGCAGGCCGGCCCCCTGGCGGGCCAGCCAGTCCGCGGTGTAGGTGCTGAAGTCGTCGGCGAAGAGGACCTGCCCGCCGCCGCCCTGCCAGAGGCGCTCGACGTCCTGCTGGAAGCGGCGCAGCGCGGAGGCGGAGCTGGGCAGCGGCAGCTGCTGCAGCAGGTCGACGCCCGAGGCCAGGTCCGCGGCCACGAGGATGGCCACGAAGGCGACGGCGAAGGCGGCGTTCCGGAAGGCAGGCTTGAGGGGTTTCATCGTGCATCTCTCCTGCGGCGGAGCGCAACGGCGGCGACAAGGGCCGCGAGCGCCCAGAGGGCCGGGGTGGCGGGGGTCTTCTTGGCCTCCGTGCCGGGGGGCGCGGGGCTGAGGGACAGCACCGTCGGGCCGGTGGCGTCCTGGCTGACGACCTCCTGCTCCCCGTAGAGCAGGCGGACCTGGAAGCGGTGGGGGTTGGCGACGTCGGTCGGGGGGAGGTGGATGTCCGCGGCGTAGAGGCGGGAGCCATCCTTGGCGGGGGCGCCCTTGGGCTCCATGGCGTGCGCCTCGCCCGCGATGTGGACCTCGACGGCGTCAGGGGCCTTGCCGTGCCACGGCCGCGCGACCACCGTGAAGGTGAACGGGGTGGTGCTGTCGCCCACGGCGGGGCTCACCGCGGGGGACTGCGCCAGCCAGGGGCCGGGCGCGGTGGCCGACTCCGCCTGCGCGTCCTGGTCGGCGGGGGGCGGGGACCACGGCGGCAGCGGGACCGGGTCGCCGAGGTTGCCTGCGGCGTCGCGGAACTGGATGGTCATGCCCTCGAGGCTGGTGTTCGTGGGGACGGCGGCCGTGCCGACGCCGGTGGTGTTGACCCAGGGCGCGGCCACGTGGTCGCCCGCGATGAAGCGGAGGGCGTCGATGCCGGCGGGCCGGGGGGCGTCGTGGATGCGGTCGCGGGCGACGAACTGCAGCATGCGGGCGCCGTCGCGGGCGGTCCCGAACCATTGCAGGCGCAGCACCTCGGGCGGCTTGGTGTCGAGGAGCACCGACGAGGAGACGGAGCGGAGGTTGCCCGCCTGGTCGATGGCCTGGACGCCGACCCAGTGCGCGCCATCCTCAGCGGGCAGGGCGACCTCCTGGGGAGCCTGGGGCAGCCAGGGGCCGGCCGGGTCGTCGTCGATGCGGACGCGGAAGGCCTCGATGCCGCTGGCCAGGTCGCCCGGGTCCTTCGCCTGCACCAGCAGCCCGACCTTCGGCTCGTTGGTGGCCTGCCGGGTGAGGTTGGCGTACAGGGTGGGCGGGGTGCGGTCGATGCGGAACGTGGCCGTGCCGTCGGCGCGGTTGGGCGGCACCGCCCCGTCGAGGGCGATGACGGCGACGGAGAACTCCCCCTCGTCCAGCAGCCGCACCGGCATCGGCTTGGGCAGCGCGCCGTCGATGGAGCCGGTGAGGTTGAGGGGGCCGGTGTCGTCGACGGCGCCCGCGTCGATCTCCAGGCTGCGGTTGTACCAGCCGTTGCGCGGCACGGCGCCCACCGCGTGGATGGCCAGCGTAGGGGCGCGGTTGTCGACGCGCAGGGTCAGCGGCTGGGTGAGGAGGGTGGCGCCCGCCTCGTACTGGATCCACGGGTGGACCTCGATGGCGCCCTGGCTGCTGAGCGGGTAGGCGGCGGTCGTGTTCAGCCGGAGCGTGGCCACCACGGAGGCCTCCTGCTGCTGCACGTCGACCAGGACCGTGTCGACCGGCGTGCTGTTGCCCGGCGCAGTGAAGAGCCGGAGCGTGCCGGCCACCGGCTCCTTCAGGGTCACGTCGACCTGCACCGTGCGGGAGAGCGTGCCGTCCAGCACCACCACCTTGTCGAGCGTCGAGTTGACGCGGACGAAGGTGCGGAACGGCGTGAGGGGGAGCGCCAGCGGGTTGCCGGCGGGGTCGCGCAGCACGATGGCGGCGGTGTGGTTGGTGTCCGGCGCCAGCCCGGTGAAGGCCACGCGGTAGTCCAGCCCGCTCGCCGTGAGCTGCCCCTCCACCACTTGGGCGGGGTGGGCAGTGGGCCAGGCCTGCGCCTGCACGGCCTGCAGGGGGCGGTCCGCCGTCCAGGTGTACTCGACGTTGGTGTCGCGCAGCGCCCGGTTGAGGGCGGCGGCGGTGGGCGGCGGCGTGTAGTAGGAGAACGACCGGTTCATCAGGGCCACGTTGCCGGCGGCGTCGCGCACGGTGAGCCTGAAGGGGACCGGGGCTCCCTGCGGCATCCCGGGGCCGAGCAGGCCGGCCGGCACCGTCACATTGCCTTCCCACTGGTTCGGCGCGCCAAGCGCCAGTGCGGCCACCGTGCCGCCGACGGCGACCGTGACGTTGGCGACGCCGGAGGGGGCGGTGGAGGAGGGCTCGGGGAAGTCCTCGGCGTGCAGGCTGACCACAACGGTGTCGCCCGGCTTGACGGCGGCCTGCCCCTGCGGCAGCGTGAAGGTGAGCCCGCTCAGGTCAGGCTCCTTGAAGTCAACGCGGACCGCCATGCCGGGGTTGGTGGTGAGCAGGTTCCCGGCCTGGTCCGCGGCCTGCACCATGACACGGTAGGCGCCCGGCGCGGGCCGGCCGGTGCCGGTCCAGGTGAAGGTGGCCACGAGCTCGCCGCCCACCAGCGCCGCCGTGGTGGGCTGGAGGACCGTGACCTGCCCGGGCCCGCGCAGCAGCAGGCTCAGGCTCGCCAGGTCGATGCCGGAGCCGGGGGGGCAGGAGATTGTGGTCGCCGCGGCGCAGTCGCGCAGCCGGGCCGTGAAGAGGATGGGGAAGTCCTGGTTGGTGTCCGTGGCGTTGCCCACCGTAGTGAGGCTCACCAGCCGCGGCGCCCCAGCGTCCAATCCAAGGGGCCCGGGCGCGGGCACGCCGACGGGCAGGTCGGTCCAGGGGCCGGTGGCGCCGTGCCCGTCCGTCATCTGGGCCTGGACGCGCATGGGGCCGCCGACGAAAAGGTCGTCGGGCTGGAGGAGGACCGACCACTGCGACACACCGGCCTGCGGGGTGTCGGTGCGGAGGACCGCCTCGACCTGCTGCACCACCTCGAACTGGTCAGGCTGCAGGGTGCACATGCCGACCGGGCACTGGATGCTCGCGACCTGCTGGCTGGGGAACGCCGGGACGGCCTCGATGGCACAACTCGCCTCCGCGCAGCCGCTGGAGAGCAGGAGCCGGGGGGCGAAGACCGTCAGGATGCAGTTGGGGCCTCCCGCGCACTCCGGGCGACCGTCGACCAGGCGCAGCGCGAGGCGAGAGAGGCCATGGCCGTGATCCTCAACCGTGCCACCGAAGGGAATGGCAGCGCCACCCTTCCACCAGGCGCTGGGCAGCGGGTTGGCATGCACCTCCGGCCCCTGGTTGGAGACCTCCAGGTTGGCCAGCGGGTGCTGCTGGGAGGCCGCCCCTGGCCAAGACGTCACGGCATGGATGACGTAGTCACCGGCCGCGGGCGGGTTGAGGG
>JAIVGU010000028.1 GCA_020201445.1 Halobacteriales archaeon | reverse complement strand
CCGTTCAAGAACGACCGCGACCGCTTCAAGAAGCTCTACAGCCACGGCGGCGCCGAGGCCATCTTCGAGGTGCCGGAGTCCAACGAGGCGGGCGCCGACCAGATTGTGGCGGAGGCCAAGGCCGCCGGCTTCGAGGCGAAGAAGGAGAAGTACGTCGACCCGCTGGAGTCCGTCGAGGGCACCGCGGCTGACTTCTGGTAGAGGGAAAAGACTCGACCCTGGCTCAGTTGCCGGGGAGGATGTGGAGGCAGTACAGCGTGGTGCCCGCCGCGGCGAGGCAGGTGCTGTGGTGGTCGTCGCTGCCGCTCACCACGACGCTGCCGTAATAGACGTCTACGTCGGTCTGCTTGGTCTCGCAGTTGTCGTACGTGGTGACCTCGCCGTCAAGCACAGTGCGGTGGTGGTCGACGCAGGTTGCGCTGCCGTTGGGCGGCGTGGGGTAGGTGTGGTCGTTGCTGCACTCGGAGTAGAGGGGCTGTTGGGCGACGACCAGTTGGGTGGTGCACGTTTCGGCGGCCGCGGCGGGGAGCGCGGCGAGGGCGGCGGCGAGCGTGACGAGGGCAATGGCGGGGGCGTGCATGGTTTCAGCCAAAGGTCGCAGGGGTGGGGGCGGGAAAAACCGCTTTGGCGCATTCTCCGGCCTATCCCAAGGCAACCCGGGGGGCGAGCCGGCTGCAAGAAACCCTAAAAGGAGTCCCTGGCGTGGTGACCCGATGCGCGCCCGCCTCGTGCCGCTGCTGCTGTCGTCCCTCCTGTTGGCGGCGCTCCTTCCCACCGCCTCCGCCAACCCGCTGGTCCCGTACTGCGCGGGGACGGCAAGCCCGGTCTCCCCCGCCACGGCCCCCGCGCCCGCCCTCTCGCCGGCGCAGTGCAAGATGGTCGCGGGCCGCGTCTTCCCCGAGGCGAACGCGCAGAGCGTCCCCGTCGGCTCCGGCCAGCTCCCCGCCACCGACTACGTCTCCTACTTCGAGGCGCGCGCGGGGCTGCTCTACCTCGCGCAGACCTACCCCGACTGGGTGAACGTCACCGACGTCGCGCAGTCCTACGGCCTGTGGAACGCCGCCACGCAGCAGCGCGACCACTTCCCCGTCATGGTGGTGCAGGTGACGAACCACAAGTCGCCCATCCCCATCCAGGACCGCCAGCAGCTCCTCTTCATGCTCTCCATCCACGGCGTGGAGAAGGGCGGCCGCGAGGGCGGCCTGCGCGTCATCGAGGACCTGGTGTCGGGCATGGGCATCGCCACCCAGAAGGTGCAGAACGGCGCCGGCCTCAAGGCCGCGCTGCAGAAGCCCACCGGCGGCCCGGTCGAGACCTACCGTGACTACCTCGACTTCACCAACCTGGTGTTCCTGTTCCCCAACTCCGACGGCTGGGCGCACGACGAGCTGCCCTACACCGACCAGGGCCCGGCCAGCGGCCCCCCGACCCCGGCCGGCAGCCCCGGGCGCTGCGGCGGCAACGGCCAACTGATGTGCCGCACCAACGGCAACGGCACCGACCTCAACCGCCAGACCCCCACCATCGGCTGGGCCCTCATCAGCGCCAGCGCCGGCCGCCTGCCGGTCAACGAGCCCGAGCCGCAGGGCTACCTGCCGTGGCTCAAGGGCAACTTCCGCTTCAACTACGCCATCGACATCCACGGCATGTCGAGCAACTACATCCTGGCGCCCGTGATGATGGCGGCCGGCTCGTTCACGCCGCAGGAGATGCTGCGCTCGACCGCGCTCGCCGAGACGCTGAAGCAGCGCCTCAACACCGACCCCTTCTTCGCCACCTGGACGACCGCGCTGGGCACCGCGGAGGCCGTGGGCGCCCCCGTCGGGGAGGCCGTGGCCGACAGCCCCGCCGGCCCGGTCCTCAACCAGAGCCCGGTGTGCTCCTTCGGCGGCGTGTGCGCCAACGGCCAGTCGCCCACCACCGCGGCGGGCTCGCACCTGGTCGCCGACTGGGGCACGGTGTGGGACTCCATCGGCTACACCGACTCCGGCTTCTCGGGCGACTTCTTCGCCCAGAACTCGGGCCTCAACGCCCCTGGCTACGACATCGAGATGGCGTACAACCACCTCGAGACCGACAGCCAGTACGAGCACGGCAACCAGTTCAATGGCTTCCACGTCGAGATTGTCCGCCACATCGTGAAGTCCTTCATGGACGCGGCGGCGC
Organism: Halobacteriales archaeon; assembly: GCA_020201445.1. The sequence continues at coordinate 4,908 of JAIVGU010000028.1, read as the reverse complement.
AGGACGTGCAGGTCTCCGTCGAGACGCACGGCACCCGCACGGTGGTCCTCAAGACCAGCTACGTCGCCACCAACCTCGACGACACCAAGGACGGCGTGCCGCACGCGACCCCCGGCGGCTGGGCGGACAAGAACCCGTTCGACGACCCGTGGCAGTACAGCCCCGCCCGCCCCTTCTCGGCGAGCCCCGCCAAGTACTGGACCGACCTGCAGCCCTTCCTGCGCGACGGCGACAGGCCGGGCCAGATGCAGCTCGTCGACGCCAACGGCCTCACGGCGGAGCGCCTCGGCCAGGCCACCAGCCTCGTCATCCCCGGCTCCGCCATCAAGGAGATCGAGGCGGACCAAGCCAAGCTCGCGGCCGCCAAGGCGTACGTGGAGGGCGGCGGCAACCTCGTCCTCACCGACGAGGGCATGCGCTTCCTCGACCTTGCCGGCATCACCGACAAGGCGGTCGACCGCAACCTGCAGTACGCGGGCGCCATCAACATGGACCGCAGCCACGAGCTGACCAAGGGCGTGCGCGGCGTGGCCCGCCAGACCTACGAGCCGGTGCCGCTGGGCTTCAGCATCCAGAGCAACTCCGCGCCCACCTGGTACGTCGACGCCGCCAAGCTCCAGGCCGTCGGCGGCGACGTGGCGGGCTACGGCGTGCAGGGCCAGGCGGGCGGCCCGGAGACCAGCAAGGTCACGCTCGGCCAGCTCAAGCTCGGCAAGGGCGCCATCCGGTTCATCGGCGCCCTGCTGCCCGACCCGACGGAGGAGTTCTACCACCCCTACGGGCTGGACGACTACGCCTCGACCTACTCGGGCAACCAGATCCTGCGCAACATGCTGGGCTGGGAGGAGACCTTCCAGGCGCCGCCCATCGTCATCCAGGGCGACGGCAAGATCGTGCAGAGCAGCAACGAGGCGCCCAGCGGGCCCGCGGCCCCTGCGGACACCTCCACGACCGGCGGCGGCAAGGGCACCCCCGGCCTGGAGGCCGTCGCGGTGCTGGCCGCCCTCGGCGCCGCCCTGCTGGTGGCCCGCCGCCGCCAGGCGTGAGGCTGCCATGCAGCGCGCCGCCGCCCTGGCCGTCCTGCTCCTGCTGCTGCCCGGGTGCGGCGGCAAGGCCGGGGACTCCACGCCGGAGCGCGCCTCCGCGGCGAGCCTGCCGCTCCTGCAGGGCTACGTCTTCGACCAGGCGGTGCGCCCGGTGGCCAACGCCAACGTCACCATCCAGGGCGTCGGCGTGGCGGTCCGCAACGCCACCGCCGCGACGGCGCAGGACGGCCACTACGCCTTCCCCGCGCTGCCGGTGGAGGAGCGCCTCGTCGTCACCGTGCAGGCTCCCGGCCTCAAGAGCCTCAGCAAGCAGGTGTCGCTCAGCGCCGGCAACTCCACGCTGCTCAACTTCACGCTGGAGGCGATGCCCACGAAGAAGCCCTACAGCGAGCCCATCGGCTTCAACGGCTTCCTGAGCTGCGAGACCACCGTGACGGCCGAGGACCAGACCCACCCCGTCGACTGCGGCGACACCACCAACCACCGCGTCTGGGTGTTCAACGTCAACCCCGGCTGCACCGGCGTCATCCTCGACACCAAGTGGGCGCCCACCTCCCCCACCGCGCAGTTCCTGCACGTCACGGTGCAGACCGTGGGGCTGGGGGACCAGAACACGGTGCTCGCCGAGGTCACGGGCGCCAGCGTCTTGCGCGCCCAGGTGGGTCAGGCGCAGTGCCAGAAATACTTCCCGCAGGGCGGCACCCTCCAGGTCGTGTGGCGCGCCGACCCCAACACCGCCGACCAGGAGGCCGGCGTGGGCGTCGCCGCGACCGTCCAGCAGGACTTCAAGGCCGTGGCGACCGCGTTCTTCGTGGCGCCCCCGCCGCCGGACTTCTCGTCGGAGTAGATGGGAGACCAGTCGAGGCTTCGCTCCCCGAACCATCCGCCGAGCACGCGAGGGGAGTTCGGTGTCCTCGGGGGAGGGTTGGCGTCTCATGGGGCGCCAATGCCGCAAATCTTGAACGCCCTCTCCCCAGGAAGCCGCCCCGCTTCGCTTAAGACCGTCGCCCCTCTGCCCGGCACAACCGGGTGCGCTGATGTTCAAGGCCAAGGTCAAAGCGGAGGTCCTCACGACCGTCCTCAACGCCGTCTCCACCCTGGTGGACGAGGCCAAGATCCACGTCACCCCGGAGGGCCTCAACCTCAAGGCGGTCGACCCCGCGCACGTCGCGATGGTCGACCTGAGCATCGGCAAGAAGGCGTTCGCCGAGTACAAGGGCTCCGACATGGACATGGGCGTCGACCTGGACAAGCTGAAGGACATCCTGAAGCTGGCCGGGAGCCAGGACATCATCGACCTGGAGTACAAGGAGGACGCGCACCGCCTCGTCTTCAAGATTGGCCACATCACCCGCCGCATGGCGCTGGTGGACACCGCCAACATGGGCGACCCCAAGGTGCCCAACCTCAACCTGCCCAACCAGGTCACGGTGCTGGCCGGCGAGCTGCAGCAGGGCATCAAGGCCAGTGAGGCGGTCTCCGACCACATCGCGCTCGTCGCGGACGGCAAGGCGTTCGAGCTCATCGCCGACGGCGACACCGACCAGGTGCACCTGCGCCTGGAGGGCGACGACCTGGTGAAGATCCAGGCGCCGCAGAAGTCGCGCAGCCTGTTCAGCCTCGACTACTTCAGCAACATGAGCAAGGTGGTCAAGGCGGGCGACCCCATCACGCTCCACCTCGGCAGCGACTACCCGGTCAAAATCGAGTTCGACATCGCCGACGGCGCCGGGCACATCGTGTACCTGCTGGCACCCCGGATTGAGTCCGAATGAACGACGCCGGGCTATGTGCGGGGGGCCGCAGGCCCCCCACGACGCAACGTGATCGACCTTCGTTTGAAGGTCGGGCGCGCATCGTGTATCTGCTGGCGCCCCGCATCGAGTCGGAATAGCGCTGATTCGGGACTTGCTCCGGGAGCCTCAAAAGCCCCAGGGTTCCTGGCGAGCCATGGACGCCTCCCGCGCCCTCCTGGCCACCCTCGCCGCGCTCGCCCTCGCCGGCTGCGCCACCCCCGCCGCCCCGCAGGCCGCCCACCCGGCGCCCGGCGCCATCGAGCAGACCGGCCTCCTGCACGCCAGCGGGCAGGAGCAGGCGGCGCCGCTCGACTGCCCGGGCGTGGGCGACCTGAGCTACAGCGTGGTGGGCAGCGCCGGGAGCCTCGCCATCCTCGTCACCGACGACGGCACGGGAACGGTCCTCGACACCGGGCCGCTGCAGGGCGACGCGCACAGCACCGTCCGCGGGCTCCTGGGCGGCCAGGACCGCTGGACCGTCACCGTCTCGATGCAGGCCTTCACCGGCGGCTACAGCGTCGCCCTTGCCTGCTGACCCTGCGGACCCTGCTCCAATCGGCTCAAGTACGCATCCCAAAATGCCCCAGCATGGCCGCCCCTAGTGCCCGCTGGGCCCTCCTGCTGCTCCTGACCGCCACGCTCGCCGGCTGCTCCGCCTCCAACGGCACCGACGGCCAGTCCGCCTCCAGCCGCAACGCGCTCGCCTACAACGGCGCCAGCGGCGGCCAGCAGAAGACCTCGTTCGAGTGCGACGGCTCCGGCACCGTGAGCGTGAGCGCCAATCTGGGCATGGGCAGCGTCACCTTCACTGTGAAGGACGACGGCGGCGCCACCGTCTACAGCAAGACCATCAGCAACACCGGCCAAGCCGCCGACAGCAAGGCCGCCAGCGGCGCCGCGGGCACCTGGGCCCTGGAAGCCGAGCGCGCCGGCGGCTACGGCGCCTTCAGCGGCCAGTACGCCGTCCACGTCGAGTGCTGAGCCCGCCCAAGGGTTGAAGGGGCCCCCGGGCCTCGAAGCGGCGTGGCCGACCTGGTCCGGCTGGCGTACTACCCCTTCCTCCCCGAGGTGCGGGACGCGGTGCGCGAGGCCGGCCCCGACCTGGGCGCCCTGCTGGCCTCCCCGCTCTACCTCGGCGCCCGGCTGCGGGCGAAGGAGCGCATCGAGGGCGCGCTGGGCGAGGGCTTCCAGGCGGCCACCATCCTGGACGAGCGCAGCGCGCTGCTGGAGCTGCTCTCCATCCCTGTGGCGCGCATGGCGGCGGTGCTGCTCGGCGACAAGACCCTCATCGCGCGCTACGCCGCCGCCGAGGCCGCCCGCGCCCGCGCCACGCTCGCCCGCGACCCCGACCCCGACGCGCTGCCCCGCGCCGCCGCCGCGCTCAACATCCCGGCCGAGGCGACGGAGCAGGGGTTCCGGCTGCACTTCAGCGACTACATCCGCCTCGCGCCGACCCACCACTCCGAGTGGAAGCTCATCCGGCGCAGCCTCGACCACGGCTTCCTGCTGCTGGCGCCCGCCGAGCTGGCGCGGCTGTGCGAGGAGGCGCTGGCGCGGCGCATCACGGAGGAGTTGGAGGCGGAGCGCACCAAGCCGCTGCCCAAGGAGGCCAAGGACGCGCTGGCGCCGCTGGTGGCGAGCCTGGAGCCGAAGCTGGAGGAGGCGCGCGCCAACTGGACGACCGGCGACTTCGGCCCGGTGCAGCCGCAACTCTTCCCGCCCTGCATCAAGGAGATTTTCGACTCCCTCAAGCGCAACGAGAACGTGCCGCACCATGGCCGCTTCGCCTTCGCCACCTTCCTGCACACGGTGGGCTGGAACTCGGAGCAGATTCTCGACTACCTCTCGGCAACGCCCAACTTCGACCGCGAGAAGTCGCGCTACCAGATCGAGCACGTGTCGGGGGAGAAGTCGGTGCAGGCCTACACGCCCCCCGGCTGCGGCACGATGCAGACCAACGGCGTCTGCCCGCTGGCGAAGCGCGACAACCTCTGCATGCGCATCAAGCACCCGTTGAGCTACTACCGCAGCCAGCTTCGCTCGATGCAGCGCGACCAGGAGCGGGC
>JAIVGU010000209.1 GCA_020201445.1 Halobacteriales archaeon | reverse complement strand
GTAGGGAGCCCAGCGCCAGCAGGACGCAGAGAGGGAGCGGTCGGCGACCTGGACGTCGTAGCCGGCCTCGGCCCGCGGGTCGCCGGCGGGCGGCAGCGTCGTGGTGGCGCAGGAGGTGGAGGGGTCCACCACCCAGGTGCCCTTCTCGCGGCCGAAGAACATCCCGCGCAGGTTGGTGGTCAGGTTGATCCCCTGCATCGTCCGGCTGGGGTCGATGGCGGCGTGGGTGATGGCCTCCGTCCCCGCGCCGGGGGGGCGCTTGCCCTCGAGGCGCTCGCCGGCCTCCTTGACCCATGCGAACTGCGGGTTGGTGTCCGCTAGGAGGCGCACCTCTGCGGGGAGGGCCTCGATGCCCCACTGGATGGCGAACAGGTCGGGAATGCCGTCGTCGGGGGAGGTGTCGGCGTTGAAGGGGCTCAGGCCGTACCGGTAGGCCAGGTCGTTGCGGAACTGGCGCGGCGGCTCCCCGGCGGCGACCTTGACCTGGTCGCCCTTGAGGTTGCGGCTGGCGTCCGAGGCGGCCCCGTGCGCCACCTCGGTGGCGGAGGGGTCGAAGGAGTCGTAGCGCCCCGGGTTGAGCGGCCAGCCCTGGAAGCTGGGGTTGGGGCCGACGCAGAACGTCTTGGGGCAGTCGACGAAGTAGCGCATGCGCGACCAGCCGACCTCCCAGGAGTCGGGCAGGCCATCGCCGTCGCTGTCGGCGCGGGCGGGGTCGGTGGCCGGGCGCTCCTGCGTCGTGGGGAGGTCGAGGTAGGTGTTGGGCAGCAGCTCGGCGCCGTTGGCGATGCCGTCGCCGTCGGCGTCCGGGTTGAGCAGGTTGGGGGTGGTGCCGTCCAGCATCCCCTCGGGCTTGAGCCGCTCGAGGTCGGAGGTGGTGAGGCCGCTCCCCGACCTGAGGAAGCCGTAGGTGACGGCGGCGCTGGCCGGGCTGGCGGCCAGGTCCGCCACCGCCTTGGCGTAGCGGGCGTTCCAGTAGGCGTAGGCCTCGCCGTCGGTGAGGAACCCGCCCGAGGTGTCGCGGCGCAGCGGGTTGGTGCCCAGCCCGCCCGCGGTCTCCTGCGCGTCGCTCAGGCCGTCGCCGTCGGTGTCGCTGTCGAAGGGGTTGGTGCGGGGACCGGCCTGCTCGCCCATCCAGCCAAGGTACTCCTCGAGGTCGGAGCGGCCGTCGCCGTCGGAGTCGGCGAGGCGGGGGTCGGAGGCCGCGGCCAGGGGGATGCGGTGCTCGGCGCGCGCCGCCTCGTCCCGGCAGCCGCGGCACGGGTCGATGGTGACGTTCCAGCCGCGCAGCGCCACGGCGGGGGGCAGGGCGCCGTCGGGGGAGTCGAGGTCGGAGGGGATGCCGCCCCACCACGGCCCCATCGTGGTCTCGTTCCACACCGCGGGCCGGCTGCGGGCGTAGTAGTCGGCCAGGGTGGCCAGGAAGGGCTTCTTGGGGAGGGGATTGTTGTCGTCCACCACGACGGAGGGGTCGGCGGGGTCGCCGCCCCACGCCTTGGTGTCCCACGCCTCGGTGCTGGAGAGGACGAGCTTGTGGGCGTCGTCCAGCGGCGAGAGGTCGCCGTGCGACTGCCGCACCACCCACGCGTCGGGCACGCCGTCGTCGTTGGAGTCCCAGCGCGTCGGGTCGACGAGGGGGCCGGAGGAGAGGCGGGCCAGCCAGTCGCAGGAGGTGCCGTTGCTGCGGCAGGCGCGCTGGGTCTCCAGGAACGCCTCGCGGACGGTGAGCCCGCCCGGCATGGGGGCGCGGTCCGCCACCGTGTCGTCGTGCGGGTCGAGGCCGAAGCGGACCACGAAGCCGTCCGGCACGCCGTCGCCGCGCGCCGAGAACAGCAGCGGGTCGGTGCGGGTGAAGTCGACCTGGCGGGACCCGAAGGTGGCGCGCCCGGAGACCTCGGCGCGGTCGGACAGGCCGTCGTGGTCGGTGTCCGGCGTCGAGGGGTCGAGGCCCTGCTCGTACTTCTCGCGCAGGGTGTAGCTGGAGTCGCCGGGCGCGGGCTGGTCGGCCTTGGTCTCCCAGGGGCGCAGGCCGTGCTGCAGCAGCCAGGCGTCCGCGATGCCGTCGCCGTCGTTGTCCCACTGCAGCGGGTCGACGGCGGGGACGTCCAGCCACCAGGTGCCCTCGCCGCGGCCGGCGGCCTCGGCGGCGTAGAGCTGCGCCACGCTGGGGAGGTGGAGGCGGCCCGGCTCGCGCAGCGCCTGCGGCAGGGTGTCGGGCGGCGGCACGAGGGCGGGCTGGTCGAGGGCGGTGGTGTCGTTCCAGTCGGTGGCGCTGCGGTACCAGGCGTAGACCCAGCCGTCGGGGACGTTGTGGCCGAGGGTGTCGCGGCGGTCGGGGCTGCTGCCGAGGCGGTTCTCCAGGACGTCGGGCAGGCCGTCGAGGTCGGCGTCGCCGGCGCGCCGCGCCAGGGTGGGGTAGTCGGTGATGCCGGCGCCGGTGCTGGAGTTGAGGAGCTGGGCGCCGAGGCTGGCCAGGCCGGCGGTCGCGAAGAGCGCCACGACGGCGACCGCGGCCAGCTTGGCGCGGCCCACGCCCACCACGGCCACCACGCGGCGCCACGGGTTCATGCGCGCCTCCGCAGGGCCAGGGCGAGGGCCGCGAGGGCCAGGATGGGCAGCGCCGCGGGCGCGGGGGCGGGGCGGGCGGCGGCGGGGCCGTCCCCGGACACGGCCTCCAGCGTGATGGTGCGCCCAGCGGGGTCGTCGGCGGAGCGGATGCGCAGCAGCAGGCCGTCGGGCGCGGAGGAGACGAGGTGGACGGTGCCGCTCGCGCCGGGCAGGATGCTCTCCAGCACCGCGGCGTCGAGCACCCGCTCGCCCTGCAGGAGCTGGATCTGCACCATGCGCGCTGGGCTGGCGGCGTGGTTGGTCACCGTGAGGGTGTAGGAGCGCAGCCCGTTGGCGAGGGCGCGCGTGCCGGTCACCTGAATCTCCAGTTGCGGGGTGCGGACGTCGAGCTTGAGCGCCGGCGTGGCCAGGGTCGCGCCGCTGGTGCGGTCGACGAGGCGCAGCGTGGCGGTGCGGCCGAGGGCCGACGCGGGCACATCCAGCCAGACCCGCAGCGTGCCGTCCTCGCCGGTGCCGACGGTGGCGTTGCCCCAGCGCGCCGGCCACTCCAGGTCGGGGAAGGAGCCGGTGGCCACCACGGGCACGTTGCCGCGGTTGCGCAGGTGGAGGGCGACCTCCTGCGACCGCCCCGCCTCGAGGCGCAGCGTGGCGTCGAGGACGGTGACGTCGAGCGCGTCGGGCACCCGCAGCTTCACCTTGACGGGCAGGACGGAGGCGCCCGGCACGCCGAGGTGCAGCAGCAGGGTCGAGGGGGCGACCGAGGTGGCGATGGCGTGCGGCGAGGCGGAGAGCTTCAGGGTGACGGGGAGCGAGCCGTGCGCCGTGAGGTTGAGCGCCCACGGGCCCGGCTTCCCGTCGAGCGTGACGTTCCACGCGCTGGGGGTGGGCTGGACCGACGCTTGCAGGCGCACCACCTGCGCGGCGTTGGAGCTGGAGTGGATGGTCAGCGGGAGGTCGATGGAGGTCCCGGGCAGGATGTCGGCCGCCTCGGGCAGGCCGGTGACGTTGAGGCCGCTCAAGCGGCCCGAGATGACGCGCAGCTGGTGCTCGCTGCGCTCGCTGGCTTGGCCGCCGCTCTCGCTGCGGCCGCTGTTGACCGCGAGCCGCATGATCATGATCTGGCCGGGCGGCGCGTCGGCGGGGACCTGCTGGTGCACCCGGAGGTGGACCACCTGGTGCAGCCGCACACCGAAGGTGTTGTTGAGGGTCGCCAGGGGCACCGGGGCGTCGAAGTCGGGGTCGTCGACGAGGGCGCCGGGCCGCACCCAGGCGGCTGGCCCCGTGGCGTTGAGGACGAGGCGCACTTCCTCGTCCTGCTCACCGTCGTTCTTGAACGTTATGGTAAAATTGGCCGCCGCGCCAGGAAGGACGACCTGGCTGGTCTCCGGCACGATGACGCTCAGCTTGCGCTCGGCGTCCAGCACCGTCAGCAGCCGCACCGCGTCGGTCACAGAGGGGTCGGCCACGCTGGTGGCCAGGATGGGGGTGGTCAGCCGCGCCGCGTTCTGCGCCGACGGCGTGACGCTGACGTGGTAGTCGAGCGACTTGCCCACCCCCAGCACGGGGGTGGTGTGCTCGCCGTCCTCGAAGCAGGTGTCGACGAAGGGGCACTCCACCTCGATGCTCCATAGCGCGGGAGGGGTGGCGAACTCCAGGTGGAAGGCGTCGGGGACGGTGCCGGTGTTGGTGAGGCGGACGATGTAGGTGGCGACCTCGTCGGAGGTCACGGCGCGCTCCGCCGTCCCGTCCTTGCCGTCGGCGGTGAGGTCCACGCCGCGCTCGACCTTGTAGTTGATGCGCAGCGGCAGGTCGACCTGGTAGCCGGGCTGGCCGGTGCTTGCGGCGTGCAGCCGGACCGTCGCGCCGCCCTGCGCCAGGTCCACGTCGCCGGGGACGGTGGCGTCCACCTTGGCGGTGCGGGACTCGCCCGGCGGCAGCACCACCGTGGAGGGGATGACGTCCGCCGCGGGCCACCCGCCCGGCACGGCCGCCGTCAGGCGCGCGGAGTCGTGGATGAGGGTGCCGTCCACCTTGCGGGCGCGGTTCTGCACCGTGAGCTCGAAGGAGGCCGTGTTGCCCGGGCGGATGGTCTGGAACAGGTTGACGTCCGGGATCTGGAAGGCGTAGCCCGCGAACTGGGCTGCCTCCGCTGTCGCCGTCAGGCCGAGGGTCAGCGCCGGCGCGAAGCCGGTCATCGGCTCGGTGCCGACCTTCACCCAGGTGAGCAGCACGGGGTGGCTGGCGTTCACCCTCCAGGTGCCCGGCCGGTCGATGAAGGACTGCACGAACTCGTCCTGCTGCAGCCCCTCCCGGCCGACGTCCGTCGCCGCGCCGCTGCCCGCGACGCGGGACGCCTGGACATGGGTGCCGGGGAAGGGCGAGAAGAGGGCGACGCGGCCGAGCGGGTTGCCGGAGCTGTCGGCCGGGATGGTGACCGAGTAGTGGAGACCCCCGTCGGGGGTGAGGATGGGCATGAACACGCTGAACGAGGAGTCGTCGCCGACCACGCCGTTGCCGACTGCGATGCCGCGGCCCTGCAGGTCGCGGATGCGCACGGGGCCATCCTCGTGCTCCATGTGCTGTTGGGTGGACTCCAGCCGCCAGTCGCGCTGCCAGTTCGTCCCCCAGGCGCCGGCGACGCTCTCGGAGAAGAGGCCGGGGCCGCGCGGGTCCAGGCTGTCGGCCAGGAACGCGTGCGCCTGCAGGCTGAACACCTGCAGGCGGGAGCCAGAGGTGGAGGTGACCAGCATGAGCTTGTCCTGGAGGCCCACCTGGTCGCTGTTGGCCTCGCCGAAGAAGAGGCTGGAGGTGACCGGGCCGTCCGCGGGCGGCCAGAGCGTGAGGCCCATCTGCTCCCGTGAGGGCGAGCCTGTGGGCATCCGCTCCACCGCCACCAGGCCGGTGGTGGCGCGCAGCGTGGCGGATTGCCCCGCCGGCACCGGCAGGGCGGCGAAGCTGCTGCCGACCGGGATGGCGGCGGACCCGCCCGCGGAGGTCTGCACCTGGCAGGGCGCCGTGTTCTCGGGGATGCCGGGGCAGAAGACCAGCCAGTTCGTGGCCACCGGCGACTGGCCGGCGAACGCGGTGCCGACGTAGCCGCCGTCGGCGGAGGGGAGGAAGAGGCGCGAGCTGCCGGGCTGGTAGGTGGAGGAGCCGACGCGGGAGGAGGCCTCGACGAGCACGAGGCCGTCGCGCGCGACGACCTTGGCGGCCTCCTCGCCGTAGTCGGCGGGCAGCCGCAGCAGACGGGTCTGGCCGGCCGCGAGCGCCAGGTTGCGCAGCTCCGGGAAGGGCTGCGCCTTGGGGATGTTGAAGCGCTCGTAGCCGTAGACGTCGACGTGGACCTCGGTGGCCTGCAGGTTCGTCACCCGCAGGGTGCGCGGGTCGGTGCTGCTCGACAGGCCGAGGTCGCCGTGCAGGGCGACGTACGCCGTGTTGCCGCGCCCCGGCCCCACGGCGGAGGCGACCCGGCCCAGCTGCGACGCCTGCGCCTGCACTGGAGTCTTCTTCCCCTCGTGCAGGGAGTCGAGGTAGAGCAGGTAGTGGCGGGCGCCTTGGGTTGGCCCCGACAGCACCCACTGCAGGGTGACCACGGGATTGGAGCGGGCGTCGAACGGCTGCACCGAGCCCAGGTCGCCCCGGAACACCAGCAGCGCCTCGGGCACCGCGTTCTGCGCCCCGTCCAGCCGCACCGGCTGCCAGGTGCCCGCCTGCACCTCCACCAGGAGGAGGGAGTCGAAGTCGAGCTCGAAGCCGGAGAGCTGCCCGTTGGCGAAGGCGGGGTACTCCCCCAGGCCGCGCAGCGCCGCCGCCACGTCCACCGTGGTGGTGACGGGCAGGTTGGCCATGCCCAGCAGCGCCGCGGTCTCCGGGTGGGCCGCCGGGTCCACCGTGAGGAGGATGCGCATGTGGCGGCAACCGCCCTCCGGGATGCCGTCGGTGATGGCGGGGTCCTGGCACATGGCGCCGTGCGACCACGGCGCCGAGCGCAGGTCCGGGGCCGGGGCGGCCTGGGCCGCGGCGGGGGCGACCGCCACCTCGGCCGCCGCCAACGACAGGAGGGCCACCACCAGCAGGGCCTTCACGCGCGCCGCCTCCGGGCCGCGGCCACCGCCAGGCAGGCGCCGAGCGCGGCCAGCAGCTCGAGGCCAGGGATGGGCAGGCTGGAGCCGGCGACCGGCTCCACCTTGGCGCTCCCGACGTCGCCGGCGTCGTAGAGGGCGGCGTCGCCCAGCCACGCGTCGGAGCCGACCGGGCGCACCAGCACCTCGAGGTCCTGCCGGGCGCCGCTGGGACCGGCCTTGAACGGGAGCGCCACCTGGCGCACCTCGCCGGGGTCGAGCGTGACCGTGCGGCGCGACTGCAGGACGCCATCGACGGCCAGCAGCACCTCCGCCTCGGCGGGCCCGGAGCCGGCGTTCAGCACCGGCACCTGTACCTGGCTGGTCTGGCCCGCGGTCGGGTGGAGGTCGGGCAGGCCGCCCGCAATCTCGAAGCGGGCGTCCAGGAC
>JAIVGU010000027.1 GCA_020201445.1 Halobacteriales archaeon | reverse complement strand
ATCCAGAACATCCTCCACATGAGCCGCGTCACCCGCATGCCGGTGCGCCGCGAGCGCGTCGACCTCGCCGCCCTGGCGCGCTCCGTCCTGGCCGAGCTGCAGGAGCGCGAGCCCGGCCGCCGCGTCCGCCTCAGCGTGCCGCGCCACCTGTGGGCCGCCGCCGACCCCGCCATCGTGCGCATCGCGCTCGCCAACCTGCTCGGCAACGCCTGGAAGTTCTCGGCCCACCGCCGCGGCGCCGCCATCGCCTTCGGCCGCCTGCCGGGGCGCCCCCGCACCTACGTCGTGCGCGACAACGGCGTCGGCTTCGACATGCAGCAGAGCGGCCGCCTGTTCCAGCTCTTCCAGCGCCTGCACCCCCCCGCCGACTTCGCCGGCACCGGCATCGGGCTCGCCACCGTCGCGCGCGCCGTCGCCCGCCACGGCGGCACCGCGTGGGCCGAGGCCGCCCCCGGCAAGGGCGCGACGTTCTTCTTCACCCTCGGCGACGACCAGCCCTCCAGGGGGGGAGGCGCCGCCGCATGAGCCGCATCGTGGTCGCCGACGACGACGCGGACATCCTGGAGAGCAACGAGGACGTGCTGAAGCTCGCGGGCTTCGCCGTCACCACCGTGCGCGAGGCCCGCCCCGACCTCCTGCTGCAGGACGTCAACATGCCCGGCCTCGACCTGGAGCGCCTGGTGCGGGAGGTGCGCGCCGACCCCTCCCTGCGCGGCGTGCGCGTCCTGCCGTTCACCGCCTCGGAGAGCATCCAGGAGACCGCGCAGCGCCTAGGCGCCGACGGGTTCATCCAGAAGCCGTTCAACTCCGACCGCATCCAGCAGACGCTGGAAAGGTTTCTGGCCAAGCCGCCGCTGGGGGGACCGCGTTGACGCCCGCCACGGCCCCCCACCCACTCCCCAAGGCGGCGAGCGTGCAGGCCCCCACCGCCGTGCAGGCGATGGCGGGCGTCCTGCAGCGCATGGGCGAGGTGCTGGGCCCCGGCGCCATCTACAGCCTCGTCCACTACGGCGCCTACGAGGAGGGCCTCGCGCTGGCGGCGCAGGACCGCCCCGCGGACGCCGGGCAGGCGGTGCGCGCCGTGGCCGCCCTCCTCGGGCTGGAGGCCGGCGCCGCGGGGCGCGAGGGGCGGCTGCGCGTGCGGGTCGGGCTGGCGCCGCAGGTCAGCCTGGAGAGCCGCGGCACCGTCGCGCTTGTGGTCGGCCTCCTGGAGGGGATGCTGACGGCCACGCACGGCAGCAAGGTGCAGGCGGCAGGCGAGCCCAGCCTCGCCAAGGACGGGGCGCTGGAAATCGAGTTCGACGGGGGACGCGCATGACCACCAACGGCAACGGCAAGGAACCGGCATTCTCGAAGATCATGGAGCTCTGGGTCGCCACCGACCTCAAGGTCCAGGTCCTCGTCTTCTCCCACGACAACCCCGGCGTCCTCGAGACCATCGAGGGGCTGGCGACCCGCCTCGGCACCAACGTCGCGGCGCTGCGCAAGGAGATCGCCGGCCACCTTTCCCTCGGCCTGATCCAGGAGAGGAAGGCGGGCGCCCACACCATCCTGGTCTTCGACCGCAAGCGGGAGGGCGAGGTGCAGAGGGCCATCGAGCAGCACTTCCGCGACCTCGCCAGGCGGGGGGCCAAGGCATGACCGTTGCCCCCGCCCCGGCCGGCCGCCTCAGCACCGGCGTGGCCGGGCTCGACGCGATGGTCGGGGGCGGGTTCCTGCCGGGGGACGCCACGCTCGTGGCGGGCAGCCCCGGCACCGGCAAGACCACCCTCGGCCTGCACTTCCTGGCCGCCGGCGTGCAGGCGGGCGAGCCCGGCGTCTTCGTCACCTTCGAGTACCTGGGCGGCGAGATGCAGAAGGCCTGCAACGTCCTCAAGTTCCGCGGCGGCGCGCACGACCGCAGGTACCGCCTGCTGGAGATGACCGACCACGGCATCGTCATCCAGAGCGCCTTCGCCGGCGTCGAGAACATCAGCGGCGGCGCCGCGCGGCGTTCCATCCAGCAGCGCGCCCAGGAGCTGGTCTGATGGCCGACCCGTACCTCCCCATCTCCATCGGGCTGGCCGTCGCCTCCACCATCGTGTACGCCGCCGTCGGGTACCAGGTGGGCCGCCGGCCCGTCTCGCCCCAGGGGCAGCTCGCCCAGCGCATGTTCCAGGCCTGGTGGTACGGGCTGGCCGGCCTGTCGGTCTTCACGCCCCTGGTCGCCATCCTGTCCATGCTGGGGCTGGACACCTTCGACGTCATGCTCGTGCTGGTGCAGGCGCTGCTCATCGTCATCTTCGCCGCCATCGCGGGCCTCGTCTACTACCTGCTCTACCTCTACACCGGCAAGCGCTGGGTCCTGGGCGCGGTCGCTGCCTACTTCCTCGTCATGATCGTCTGGCTGGAATACCTGCTCATGGCGGCCCACATCTCCGGCTGGGGCGTCCCCCCCGACGGCGGCGCGAAGACGTTCCTCGACGCCAGCGGCCAGCGCATCCAGACCAACCCGCTGCAGGGGCTCCTGTTCGGGCTGCTGGTGGCCGTGCCGCCGCTGGTCTCCGCGGCCGCCTTCTTCCTGCTCTACTTCCGGCTCGACGGCCGGGAGCAGAAGTACCGCATCGCCATGGTGTCGGCGGCGCTCGTCGTCTGGTTCGGGTCGAGCCTGGTGGGCACCGTGACGGGCCTGAGCCGGGACCCCGCGACGCAGCAGGCGTGGCAGATGGCCAACATGGTCGTGGCGCTGTTCGCCTCGTCCGTCGTCTACGTCGCCTACAAGCCCCCCCGCTGGATTGCGCGCCGCCTCCGCGACGGGCCGGAGACCGAGCCCCGCATGGCGTAGGCGCCGCGCCGCTCAGGACCCCTCGGGGATGCCGAGCGCCCCCTTGCCGTGCTCGATGAGGAGCCAGTGCAGGAACGCCAGCGCCAGCGCCCCGAGCGCCAGCTCCCAGTGGACGACGCGCCAGGTGCCGCGACCCCAGCGGCGGGCCCAGGTGGCGCGCCACCACCCCGTCGCGAAGAGCGCGAGCAGGAGCAGGTTGCTGAGCCAGCCGGAGAGCCAGCCGCGCAGGTCGCCGAACGCCGTGAACTCGAAGGTGTGGAAGAGCGCCAAGGCAAGGACGCCGAGGCTCACCCAGTTGTGGACGCCGACGCGGTGCGCCCGCCACCGCATCATCAGCGGCACCCCGGTCCACGCCCAGCCGAGGAAAAAGGTGCCCAGCATCGCCCACGTCGCGGCGAGGCCGAGGATGCTGCCCGCCTCCTGCGCGTCGGTCTGCGGGGTGCCGTGCGCGCGGCCGTCGAGCGAGGTCTGCGGGCCCAGCAGGCCGACGAGGCTCCCGGCCACGGCGCCGGCCACCAGCAGGCCGACGGCGAGCGCGGTCGTCCAGCGCACGCGCCGCTCGACCGCCTCGGAGAACTCCACCCCTTCCGGCTCCGCCACGCGCAGCGCACGCCGCAGGCGGCTCTTCAAGTTTGGGTGATTCGTCGCCGAACTACGGATTCCACGGATGACACGGATTCTGGTTCATCCGCGGAAATCCGCGTCATCCGCGGTTTCGTGGGTGAAATTCGCCGACTCCCAAACCGCGGATTTCGCGGATGGCCGCGGATTCGTGCGGTCCACGCAATCCGTCGAATCCGCGGTCACCCTGTGGGCTGGGTGTTGCAGCCTGGGTCCGTGGCCTCCGTGCAATCCGTGGCTCGGTCAGGGAGCCGTGAACGCCCGTGTCGCCGCGACCGCGCGGGACCACGCCGCCATCCGCCGATGGGCCTCGGCGGGACTCGCCTTGGGCTTGACCACCGTGTCGCCGGGGTGCTTGGCGCGCACGCCGGCCAGCGTCCACAGGTCCACGGCGAGGCCCGCGAGCATCCCGGCGCCCATCGCGGTGGTCTCCAGGTTGGCGGGGCGCACCACGGGGCGTTGGAGGAGGTCGGCCTGCATCTGGAGCAGGAGGGCGCTCTTGGCGGCGCCGCCGTCGACCCGCAGGCGCGGCAGGGCGTGGCCGGAGTCCTTCTGCATCGCGAGCAGCACCTCGGTGGACTGGAGCGCGATGGACTCCAGCACGGCGCGCGCGAGGTGGCGGCGGTCGGCGCCGCGGGTGAGGCCCAGGATGGCGCCGCGGGCGTCGGGGTCCCAGTGCGGGGCGCCGAGGCCCGTGAAGGCGGGGACCACCTGCACGCCGGCGGTGTCCGGCACCTGCGCCGCCAGCTTGTCCACCTCGGGCGCGGAGGCGGCGAAGCCCACCTGGTCGCGCAGCCACTGGATGGCGGCGCCCGCGGTGAAGACGGAGCCCTCGAGGGCGAACTGGGCGCGTACGTCGGGGGAGGCGGCGCGGGTGGCGAGCAGCCCGTGGTGGCTCTGCAAGGCCCCCGCGCCCGTGTTCTGGAGCAGGAACGCGCCGGTGCCGTAGGTGGTCTTCGCCTCGCCGGGCCGGGTGCAGCCCTGGCCGAAGAGCGCCGCCTGCTGGTCGCCGACGAGGGCCGCGACCGGGATGGAGCCGCCGAACGCGCCGGTCTCCCCGACCACGCCGCTGGAGGGCACGACCTCGGGCAGCACCGCCTCCGGGACGCCGAACAGCCCCAGCAATTCCGCATCCCACGCGCCGCGGTGGATGTCCCACAGCAGCGTCCGGCTGGCGTTCGTCGGGTCCGTGGAGTGGCGCCCCGCGAGCCGGGACGCGAGCCAGGCGTCGACGGTGCCGAACGCCAAGTCGCCGCGCCCCGCCCGCGCCCGCAGGCCCCGGCGCCCGAGCAGCCACTCCAGCTTCGTCGCGCAGAAGTAGGGGTCGAGGACGAGCCCGGTGCGGCGGCGCACCTGCCCCTCCCAGTCGGGGCGAAGCTCCTGGCAGCGCGCGGCGGTGCGGCGGTCCTGCCACACGATGGCGGGGGCGACGGGTTCCCCGGTGTGGCGGTCCCACAGCACCGTCGTCTCGCGCTGGTTCGTGATGCCCACGGCGGCGACGTCGCGGGGGGCTGCCTTGGCGTCCCGCAGCGCGCGGCGACCGACGGAGCGCACCGTGTCGAGGATGGCGCGCGGGTCCTGCTCCACCCAGCCGGGCCGGGGGTAGGACTGGGGCAGCTCGGCGTAGGCGCGGCCCACCACCCTGCGGCCGGCGAGGACCAGGGCCGTGACGCCGGTGGTGCCCTCGTCGATGGCCAGGATGCGGTCCCGCACGGCGGCTGCAACGTGGGCGGTGTGAAAACGCTGCGGCACCTCCAAGGCGGAGCGTCCGGGGCCTCCTGGACCGCGAAACCCGCGAACAACAGGGAATGTTCTCCTCGTTCGCGTCATTGGCGGTGCTTGGGTTGCGATGCTGGTCCGAACCGCGGAAGCCCGCGAAAGCGCGGAGGCAACGTCCCTTCCGCGCCTTCCGTGGTTCGTCGGGGTGGTGCCCCCAGCATCCCCGCTCCTGCCACACCCGTGCCCCGTTGCCAGCAAGGCTTTGCGTCCCGCGCAGGTCCGCGGCGTGTGCCCCTCTTCGCCGGCCGCATCCTGCAACGCCACGAGGCGGTGGAGGGCTGGCTCGAGGTGGTGGACGGCCGGGCGGCGGCGTGGGGGGAGGGAGCGCCGCCCGGGAGGCCGGACGCGACGGGCTGGATCGTCCCCGCCCCCGTGAACGCGCACACCCACGTCGCGGACGCCTTCCTGCGCAACGCCCCCGGCAAGCCCCGCACCGTCGCCGAGCTGGTGGGGCCCGGGGGCTGGAAGCACCAGCGCCTCCGCAGCGCCAACCCGACGGAGGTGCTGGCCGGCATCCAGGGCTGCTGCAACGAGATGGCCGCCATCGGCACCGCCGCGTTCCTCGACTTCCGCGAGGGCGGCGTGGAGGGGGCGCGGCTGCTGCGCGGCATCGCGGACGAGCTGGGGGCGCGGCCCGTCATCCTCGGCCGCCCGACGCACAACACCTTCGACGCGGAGGAGGCGGAGGACCTGTTCCAGGTCGCGGACGGCCTCGGGCTGTCGGCGCGCCGCGACTTCGAGGACCCCGACGACGTCGAGGCGTGGACGGAGGCGGCGCGGCGCCGGCGCAGGACCGTCGCGCTCCACGCCAGCGAGGCCAAGCACGAGCCGCTGGAGCCCCTGCTCGCGCTGGAGCCGGACTTCCTCGTCCACTGCACGCAGGCGACCAAGGCGGAGGCGGAGGCGCTCGCCGGCGACGGGGTCGCGGTCGCCGTCTGCCCGCGCTCCAACGCCTGGTTCGGCCTCAAGACCCCCATCCGCCGCCTCCTCGACGCGGGCGTGGCCGTGGCGGTGGGCACCGACAACGGGATGCTCAACGACGGCAACCTGCTCGCCGACCTCGCCCTGCTGCGGCAGTGGGACCGCGCGCTCAGCGTCGAGGAGCTGCTGCGGATGGCGACCTGGAACGGCCGCGCCCTCGCGAAGCTGCCGGCCGCGTGGCCGCCCCGCCGCGACGCGCCGCTGGACCTCCTGGTGCTGCCCGACGACCCGCTGCCGACCGCGGCCGACCCGCGCCCCGGCTTCCTCGGCACCTGGGAGGCGGCATGACCCCGCCGTGGCGCAGCCTCGCCGCCGTCCTGCGCAGCCCGCTCTGCCAGGGCTGCGGGCCGCTGCACCTCGTCGGGCGCGAGCCGTTCTGGCGCGAGGACGCCTTGCCGTTCCTGCTGGAGGGCGGCGGCACCGTCTGCCACCTCCTCCCCGACCAGGGGTTCACCAAGGAGTCGCTCGCCGCCTCCGAGGACGAGCGGCTGCTCATCGTGGACTGCCCCGACGCCCCCGGCTGGCTCGCCCCCCAGGAAATCGTGTCGTCGTGGATGGCGCGCCACGTCACCAACCCCGCACTCGACGACCTGCTGCTGTCGCACCCGCTCTACGAGTACCTCACGCAGACCGACGAGGAGGGCCACAGCCGCGGCCCCGCCCCGCTCGCGCAGTGGGTCCCCGGCGTCCCGACCCTGGCCACGGTGGTGGCGCCCGAGTTCCTGCCCCACGACCGCGACGCGCCCAAGGTCAACCGCGACCGCGCCGCCTACGCCGAGGCCGTGCTGGATTTGCTGCGGCAGTTGGATGAGCGGTTTGACCTGATGGAGGTCGAGGTTCCTGTCCGGCTTGGCGAGGAGCCGCCCGAGGAACCGGAAGGCGCGGAAGCGGCC
>JAIVGU010000208.1 GCA_020201445.1 Halobacteriales archaeon | reverse complement strand
CCTCCCACGAGTTGCCCACGTTGGTGCCCTGCCCCGCGGCGTTCTCGATGACCAGCCGGCACCTGTAGCCGGGCGTCTCGTCGATGCACTGCGCCATCGCGGCAGCCAGGTTGTCGAGGCAGGTGTCGCGGTGGGCGCGGTCGTCGCGCTTGCCCTTGTCCTCGTGGACGTGGCTGCCGGGGTGGAAGTTGAGGTAGGGGATGCCCAGCGCCTCGGTGCGCTCCAGCTCGTGCAGGAACGCCTGCCGGCTCGCCTCGCGCTTCACCGGGTCGGGGTGGGCCATGTTGATGAGGTAGGAGTCGTGCACCATCACCGGCCCCACCTTCGCGGCGGCCACGGCGTCCCTGAACAGCTTGACGTCCTCGGGCGCGAGCGGCTTGGCCTTCCACTGGCGCTGGTTCTTGCAGAACACCTGCATCGTGTCGCCGCCGATGGAGAGGCACTCCGCGACGGCGTTGTGCATCCCGCCCGCGATGCTGTTGTGGGCCCCCAGCCGCATCATCGCGCCGCCAGGAAGCGGGTGCTACAAAGTCTCAACGGGCCTTCACTATGAGGCTGGACGCGTGCGGGCGCCGAGCCATCCTCGGCGGAGGGTCCGCGTCCAAAGGAGAAGCTTGCACTCTGTGGAATCTGCGTCCTCTCGGTTCGCCTGCACCAGCGGATGGCGCCTCAGTCCAGGACGCGCAGGGTGCCCCACATGCCGGCGTCCTCGTGGCCGGCGAACTCGCAGATGAAGGTGTAGTCGCCGGTGGCCCACGCGACGAAGGTGCCGCTCTGGCTGCCGTCCTCGATCTCCATCTCGATGCCGGCGGGGTAGAGGAGGTAGGGGGCGCCGAGGAGCTTGAAGTCGTGGGTGCGGCCCGGGCCGTCGTCGCTGATGACGGTGAAGGTGACCTTGTCGCGCTTGTGCACGGTGACGGTGCACTGGTCGGTGTCGTCCTTGCTCGCCCCCGCGCCGGAGAGGCTGGTGCACTGGTAGTACATCTTGCCCGCCTTGGCGCCGTCCTTGTGGACGCCGGCGTGGATGGTGACGCTGACCTTGGTGCCGCTGTCGTGCGAGACGAAGAAGGCGTAGGCGGCGTAGACCACCAGGAGGCCGGCCAGGATGGAGAGCGAGACGGTGAGCCAGCGGCGCATTGGCCCGGCGACATCCGCGGAACTTCAAAGGCATTGCCTATCGCTTGCCTGCGTCACCGCGAATCCTGCGAGGGGCGAGGAAAACCGTCTTCAGGACATTCGCGCCCTGCGCGGCCAGGGGTTGGCGTCAGTGGCCTTCGCCGGGGCCATGTCCATGGCCCTCGTGGCCCGCGTCCGGCACTTCGCGCCGGAGCGAAGCCATGAGGCCCCTGTCCGCCCCGGCTCAGTGCCCTTCGCCGGGGCCATGTCCATGGCCCTCGTGGCCCGGCTCCTCCTCGGAGACCGGGAAGACCTCGACGAGGCGGACCTCCTTCCTCTTCTGGGTGGCGGCGCGCAGCTCGGCGACGACGCGGAACTTCGCCATCATCCAGTTCTGGTCGAACTTGGCGGCCTCGGGGACCTCCAGGCTCACGGCCTTGTCGTCCACCAGGACCTTGTAGGAGCCGGGCGCGAACAGGTTGTCCAGCACCGCGTCCACCTTCGCCTTGTCGTCGGCGACGACCTCGCGGAGGGTGTACTCGTAGGTGAGCGGCTTGCCGGCCAGCTCGTGGTTGAGGTCGACGCGGACGCGGCCGCCGGCCACACGGGTCACGACGCCCTGCTGGCCCTCCAGGCTGAGCTGCATGCCGACCTGGGGCTCGACCTTCTGCTTCTTGAACTGCGCCATCGGGACGTCGCGCACCTTGTCGGCGCTGCGCTCGCCGTACGCGTCGGCGGCGGAGAGCTCGGCCTTGACTGGCTTGCCGACCTGGCCGTGGCTGCGGATGTGCGACTCCAGGCCGGGGATGATCTGGCGGCTGCCGAGGCTGACGGTGAGCGGGCGGTAGCGGCGGCCGGGGCGGTGGATGCCCTGCTCCTTGGCGACCTCTTCCTGCGAGGTCTCCACGGGCTTGCCGTCCACCCAGAGCGTGTAGTCGAACCTGACGACGTCGCCGTCCTTGAGGGCCATGCGGCGGCGACTGGCGGCTCCTACATAGGGGGTTCGGTCGTCTCGGTCCCACTCGGCCGCGAAGGGTGCGAACCCTGCGGACCAGAGGATGTTCCCCCGGGTTCGCGGCCTTCGCGGTGCGGGGGATTGGGCCTACATCTTGCCCAGGAGCTTGAGGATGCCCACGACGATGAGCAGGACGCCGATGATGGTCATCAGGACGTCGATGATGCCCGCCAGGAACGGCAGCTTGCCCAGGAGGAGGATGGCGCCGGCGACGATGCAGAGGATGCCGATGAGCTGCGAGGAGCGCGCCTTGCCGAGCAGGACGACGATGCCGTACACCAGGAGGAAGATGCCGGCGACCAGGATGACGGCGGCGTTGAGCCACCCCGCCAGGGCGAGGGCGCCGAGGACGATGAGGACGATGCCCGTGACCTGGTTGTTGGTCAGCGACGAGGCCATGCGCGGCAACCCGGGCCCGTCTACATGACCGTGCCGTTCGCGCTCAGGCGCGGCGCGGGCGCAGCCAGTCCAGCAGCCCGAGGGCGAGCAGCGCGCCGAGCAGGATGGAGCCGCCGCCGAGGACGTAGGAGTAGGGCGGGGCGAGCGTCGAGTTGTGCCGCACGCCGCCCGCCAGGTCGTAGAGCCCCACTGCGATGAGGATGAGTCCGCCGACCAGGTTGACGCGCCAGGGCCTCCCCGCCTTCGCCTCGCCTGCCGTGCCGTCCGCCACGCCTCTCGACCTGCGCGCCCGGAGATGAGCCTGCCGCCGCTCAGGGGCAGCCGGCGGCGCCGCCGGTGGAGTCGTAGATGCAGGAGCCGCCCTCGGCCTGGTAGACGCTGGTGCGGGCGCTGCGGACGTGGTAGACCACGAAGTTGCCCACCTGCACCACCGCGCACTGCTGCGCCGGCAGGCTCTGGGTGTGGCGCAGGCCGCCGAGCTTGGTCTTCACCGTCACGCTGGGGGACCCCAGGGGCAGCGGGGAGCCGGGCGCGCCGCCGCCGGTGCCGCTGCAGTCCTTGCCCACCACGTCGGCCTCGAGGCCGTAGTCGGTGGTGTAGAGGATGGCGCCGCCCGCCACCACGGCCACCAGCAGCCCGAGGGCGATGCGCAGGGACAGGAGCCCCAGGTTCATCGCGCCGCGAGGCCGGGCAGGGGTCTTCAGCCTTGTCGCGGTGGCGCCGCCACCCTTGTCTAGCGCGGCCGGAATGGGTGGCCGTGACGCCTGCGCCGGGACGCCGCGCCCTGCTGGTGCCGCTGGGGTCCGGCACCGTCCTCCTGCTTCTGACCGCGGGGTGGGCGCTGGAGGCGGGGTTCACCGTCGAGTGCCCCCCGCGCAGCGACTGCTTCTCGTCGGGGATGGCGACGCTGTTCCTCGTGGTGGCCGGCGTGGCGGTCGGGTTCGTCGGCCTGGTCGGCGCGCTGGCGTTCGCGCTGGCGTGGAGCCTGCCCGGGACGCGGCGGACCCGCCTCCTCACGGCGGCGGCGTGGGCCGCCCTGGCCCTGGCCTTCCTCGCCGTCTTGGCGCTCCTGCACGGGAGCGACAAGACCTGGTTCGGCGCCGCCACCCGCTCCGCGCTCGGCGCGCTCGGGCTGGGGACGGACAGCCTGGACGGCCTCCTGCACGTGGCCGTCGCGCTTCTGCTCCTCCTGGGCACGCAGGTGTGGGCCATCGTCCACGCCGTGGCCGACCGGGTGCGTTCGCGGCCCCGCGCCCCCGGCGCGTAGCCTGGCGTCCTACTCCTCGGCGGGGGCGTAGTAGTATTCGCCCGCTTCACGCTGCTCGCGGTCGAGGCGGGAGTCGGGCTTGTTGATGCGCGGCCGGCGCGTCTCGTTGTCGCGGCGGAACGTGACGCCGACGTCCTTGAGGAAGCGGTTCATGCCGTCGCGCAGCAGGTAGGGGCCGCCCGCCTTGCCGTGCACCGCCGGCTCGCCGCCGAACACCATCATCGAGTCCGCCACCAGGTCGAGGAAGTAGACGTCGTGGTCGACGATGAGCGCCGACTTCGCCTTCTTCTCCATCACGCGCCGGATGGTCTTTGCCGTGTTGATGCGCTGGTTGACGTCGAGGTAGGCGCTCGGCTCGTCGAGCAGGTAGATGTCGGCGTCGCGGTGGAGGGCGAGCGCCACGGCCACGCGCTGCAGCTCGCCGCCGGAGAGCGCCGCGCACTCCTTCTCCAGGAGGGGCTTGAGGGTCATCGGCCGCGCAATCTCGGACTGGTAGAAGCCGGCCTGGAGCAGCTCCGGCGCCTGCGTCAGCAGCAGCTCCTTGACCGTGCCCTCGTAGTCCGCCTTGACGTACTGCGGCTTGTAGCTCACCTTGACGTCCGGCAGCTTGACGTCGCCGTCGGGGGGCACGACCTTGGCGAGCATCTTGACGAACGTCGTCTTGCCGGTGCCGTTGGGGCCCACGACGCCCACCACCTCGCCGTGGTGGATGGTGCCGGGCTCCGAGTCCAGCTTGAAGGAGCCCAGGTCCTTGTGCAGCGCCGGGAAGTCCAGCAGGTCGATGAGCTCGGACTTGGGGCGCGGCGGGCGGCTCTCGAAGCGGATGGCCTCCTCGCGGACGCGGATGTTCTCCTCGGGCAGGAAGCCGGTGAGGTAGGTGTTGATGCCGTGCCGGACGTTGCGCGCCGCGGTGATGACGCCGTAGGTGCCCTCCTCGCCGTAGACGAGGTGGACCTGCTCGGTCAGGAAGTCGAGGATGGCGAGGTCGTGCTCGATGACGATGACGCGCTTCTTCTGCGCCAGGTCCTGGATGACGCGGGCGACGCGGAGGCGCTCGTGGATGTCGAGGTAGCTGCTCGGCTCGTCGAAGAAGTAGACGTCCGCGTCCTTCAGCAGCGTGGCGCCGATGGCGATGCGCTGCAGCTCGCCGCCCGACACCTGGTCCATGGTGCGGTCGAGGACGTGGTCGATGTTGAGGCGGGGCACCACGAGGTCCCAGCGGCCGTCGGTGTCGGTCTTCTTGAGCAGGCTGCGCACCGTGCCCTTGAACGCCTTGGGGAGTTGGTCGACGTACTGCGGCTTGCGCGCCGTGCGGACGCCCTTGTCGACGACCATCTTCAGGTAGTCGCCTAGCTCCGTGCCCTTGTGCTTGGCGAGGATGGGCTCCCACGACGGCGTCTTCTCCCACTCGCCGAGGTTGGGCACCTCCTCCCCGGCCAGCACCTTGATAGCCGTGGTCTTGCCCATGCCGTTGGGGCCCAGGATGCCGGTGGCGGCGCCGAGCTTGGGGACGGGGAGCTTGAACAGGCGGAACCCGTTCTTGCCGTACTGGTGCACCAGGTCCGCCTCCAACTGCTCCGGCAGGCCGATGATGCGGATGGCGTCGAAGGGGCACTTGTTGACGCAGATGCCGCAGCCGATGCAGAGCTCCTCCGAGATGACCGGCTTCTCCGTCTCCGGGCTCATCTTGATGGTGTCGATGACGCCGCTGCGGACCGGGGGGCAGAAGCGGATGCATTCCTGCTGGCACTTCTTGGGCTGGCAGCGGTCTGCGAGGAGGACGGCGATGCGCATCTGGGCTGGGTTGTCTCTAGGAGGCTCTCTTTATGAAGGGTTCTCCTTGAGAGGCGGCCGCGGCCCCGCCGCCTGCGCCACGGGCTGCGCTGGAAGCGGCAGGGTGGCGTGGACCACGGTCCCCTTGCCCGGCCCCGCGCTCTCGCACCACATGCGGCCGCCGTGCTGCTCGACGATGCCGCGGCTGATGAACAGCCCGAGCCCGGTGCCGGTGTGCCGGGCCTGGGTCGCGATTGGACGTGCCGGGCAGGCAGGCCACCGCATCGACCGCGTCCTGTCCTTGGGCACGCTCGGCGGCCAAGGGTGCCCTATAGAAGGTCCTGACCGAACCTCCTTCTGGCCCTCCCGCCAATCCTAGGCCATGAACCTGCCGCCGCGGGGCTTCCGGCACCGGCTCACGCACCCCATGCCGGCGTGCGCCGCGGCCGTGAGCGAGGCGTCCTGGTTCTTCCGCGAGCACATCCTCGGCATGCTGCGCCGCGCCCCGCTGCTGCCCCCCGCCGCGCCCGCCGAGCTGCCCCGCGAGGGCGCGACGTGGGTGGGGCACGCCAGCTTCGTCCTCCAGATGTCCGGCTCCTGCGTCCTGCTCGACCCGGTGTGGTCGCTGCGCCTGCCCGGCGGCATCCGGCGCCTGCAGTCCCCCGGTGTCGCGTGGGAGGACCTGCCTCCCGTCGACGCGGTGCTGCTGAGCCACAACCACTTCGACCACCTCGACCTGCCGACCCTGCGCCGCCTCCCCAAGGGCACGCCCATCCTGGCGCCCTCCGGCCTTGCCGGGTGGCTCCAGCGCAAGGGCCTCACCGGGGCGCGCGACCTCGACTGGTGGCAGGGGGCCGACGCCGGGTCGCTGCGGGCCGAGCTCGTCCCCGCCCACCACTGGAGCCGCCGCGGCGTGCTGGACGCCAACCGCTCGCTGTGGGGCGGCTGGGTGGTCTCCGACGGCCGCCGCAAGGTCTACTTCGCCGGCGACACGGGCTTCGGCACCTACTTCCGCCAGATCGGCCGCCGCCACCCCGGCATCGACGTCGCGCTGCTGCCCATCGGCGCCTACGCCCCCCGCCACGCCAACGGCTCCGCCCACATGGACCCCGAGGAGGCGGTGGCGGCGTTCGCGGACTGCGGCGCCCGCGCGATGGTCCCGATGCACTGGGGCACCTTCCGCCTCAGCCCCGAGCCCGTCCTGGAGCCCATCGAGCGCCTGCGCGTGGCCTGGAAGGACGCGGGGCTGGCGCGCAGCCGCCTCGCCGAGCTGGCGCCGGGCCAGTCGCTCGCCTTCCCGGAGACCAGCAGGCCGCGCGCGCCCCTGGCGCACCTCCCGCGCCCGCCGCGCCCACAAGCCCGCATCCGCGCCACGCTGCCTTGAGGCCAACCAAACCGGGAGTCCACGGATGACACGGACTTGAGCGTCCTTCGCGGTTTCGTCGGGAGAACGCCGCGCCGACCAAACCGCGGATTTCGCGGATGACGCGGATTCAAGCTTTCGTGGAATGCGTGCAATCCGTGGTTCCGCAGAGCACCAC
>JAIVGU010000346.1 GCA_020201445.1 Halobacteriales archaeon | reverse complement strand
ATGCCCATGGCGATCCAGGACTGAAGCTGGGAGCGCAGGCGTGGCCCCATGAAGCGAGCCAGGAACCGAACCAGCAGGGCACCACCCAGCAAGGCGACAGGACCAGCAAACGGCCCGAGGAAGGACTTGGACTCGGCAATGCCGGCCAACGCCACGGTGCCGACGAGGAGCCCTAGGACACCCCGCCACATGAGGGGCCCGAGGGGAATCTTCCACCATGGGAGGCGGTCGTCGGAATCGCGCCCCTCCATGCCGCAATGACGGAGTGGGACTTTATGGGTTTTACATTTTCCCTTTATGGGGATTTGGGGGGAAGAACCATTTGCGGGTTTGCAGGACGCCCATGCCCCCAATCAGAATGAGGCTGGCGGTGGCCAAGCTGGTGCCAGTGCTGGTCCATTCTGGGTTCAAGTGGAACTTGGCATGGGCGTTGAGGATGAGCACTGCCAAGGCGGTGGTGGCGGCGGAGACCCAAGTGGGAACCAGGTGCAGGCGCGTGGTCTTTGAGAGAGCCGTGCCGGCGCCCCAAAGGGCGATGGCAAGCGGGATGGCTAGGGCCAAGCGCACGGCTCCTGGTCCCAGGCTGGCTCTGAGCGCCTCGGAGCGGCCTTCAACGAACCACGCCGCAACGGCGGCCAGCGGGATTAAGACGACGGCGTATCGCCAGGCAGAGGAGAGGCCGCGCCAGAGCAGGATGGGCACCAGCAGGGCGATTGCCGCGGTGGCGATGGCAAAGGTGCCATACAAAATGAGATCGGGCTTGTCCAAGTGATAGGTGTTGGAGAGGGTGTAGCTGACGGCGTAGGCCCAGGCGAGAGTGATGCTGCCGGCCATCAGGGCATCCTTGCCTTTGGGGCGCAGCCAGCCGAGAAGGACCAGGCCGAAAGTAGTGCCAAGGAAGTGCGGGACCTGAATGACCAGGGTGGGAATGGCTTTCATCTGGCGCTTCAGGAGCCCATTGGATTGCGGGGTGGTGGTCAAGACCAAGTCGGGGAAGAAGACCGACAGCAGCAGGGCAGCAAGGACAATCACTCCCAGCCCCACGGCGCTCCATTTGGCCCAGGTCTGGATGCGGGGTAGGGCATCTTCACTGGCCTTGCGTTCAACGTAGTTGAGAAGCAACATTGCCTGAAGCGGCAGGAACAGTTGCGACAAGAGGAACATCAAGAAGGCTGGGCTGACATCCGGGGTGTTGGCAGCCGTGTTGCTGAAGGCCACCTGCGCGCCCCAAGCCATCAGGTAGAGAGGCAGGGCGAGCCGGTTGTGGCGCAGGATCGTCATGACCCCCAAGAAGACCAGGGGCAGCCCCGAGAGTGCATTGACGAAGAAATACCAATTCATGAGGCAGTTCGGATAGCATCCTTCCTGTTCTTCTTCTTGGGCGAGGTGAATTGCGGGGGCACAGTTGGGCGGGCATCCTGGCGACTGGAAAAGCGGTTTGGTTTCCGCGTTTGCCACGGGAAAGACCAAGGCGAGCGTGCAGGCGGCAGCCAGCAACATTGTTGCCAGTTCAGCTCGCCGGTTGCGCAAGTCTGGTGAGTCGGCCACGGCATGGGAAGACGGCGCCACCGCAACCGCCTCACATGCAAGAAGGTCATTGACGCGAATTGCGCAATCTTGGTTTCGCATTGGTTTTCGCGCATAGCAATCTCAGTTCTAGAAACCAGCTTTACCTTTGAGGAAACTCATTAAGGAATCCTGTGAAACTGCGTTGAGCCAGTTTCGGAAGACCTCCAATCTTGACGGATTGTGTTGCCCAATTATCGAAACTGTCTAGCCAATCTTGTTCATCCGCCACAGGCGAACCGCGGCAGCTTCGCCAGGTAAGAAACTCGACGTGCTTGCGGCCGCAGGCAAGGCGGTCGTGCGTGTCACAGTGAACGTGTCAGGAAATCTTCACGAAGGCTTTGCCACGTGGGCTCATGGCGGGCCACAGTCGGGACATCGGGGACGTACTCGGTTCAGCATAGGGGACCACCAATCTCGAC
>JAIVGU010000345.1 GCA_020201445.1 Halobacteriales archaeon | reverse complement strand
GGCCAGCAGCGCCTCGATCTGGATGCGCTCGTTGCTGCCCTCGACGAGGCGGAACTCAATCTCGCCCACCTTGTCGACGAGCGTGACCTTCGCCCTGTCGGGGATGGCGAGGTCGAAGACGCTGCGATGGATTTGCCGGATCACGTCCTCGCCGCTGAGGCCGTACTCGATGAGCAGGTTGTCGAGGACGCTGCGGGCGCCCATGAAGTCGCCGCCGAGCGCCGTCTCCAGGAGCTTCTTCACTTCCTCCGGCCGCGCGGTGCTCGTCGTCTTGTAGATGGCGTCCGCGTCCACCTGGCCGCCGAGGGCCGCCGCCACCTGCAGCGTGTTCACGGTCTTGCGCAGGTCCCCCTTGGCCACGAACACCAGGGCGTCGACGCCGTCCTGCGTGATGGCGACCTTCTCCTCCGTCGCGATGCGGCGGATGAACTTCTTGACCTGCTCCGTGGTGAGCGTGCGGAAGCGGAAGACGGCGCAGCGCGACTGGATGGGGTCGATGATTTTGCTGGAGTAGTTGCAGCTCAGGATGAAGCGCGTCGTCGCCGTGTACTTCTCCATCGTCCGGCGCAGCGCCGCCTGGGCGTCGTGGGTCAGCGCGTCCGCCTCGTCGAGGAAGACGATCTTGAACCCCTCCGAGTCCGCCGTGCCGACGCGGGCGAACTCCTTGATTTTCCCGCGCACCACGCCGATGCCGCGCTCGTCGGAGGCGTTGAGCTCCAGGAACCGGCCGCCCCACCCCTCGCCGCCGTAGAGGTCGCGGGCGAGCGCGATGGCGCACGTCGTCTTGCCCGTGCCGGGCGGCCCCGCGAACATCAGGTGGGGGATGTTGTGCGCCTTGACGTAGGCCTTGAGGCGCTCCACCGTCTCCTCCTGGCCCACGACCTCGCCAAGGGTCCTGGGGCGGTACTTCTCCACCCAAACGTCCTTCATCGGGCCTGGGCAGATGGGGGCTTCATATCAAGGCTGGGGACCGGACTCCCAAACTACGGATTGCACGGATGCTGCTGCCTCGCGGCTCTCGGCGAACCGCGGATTTCGCGGATGGCGCGGATTCCCTTTGTTCTGTGGAATGGAAGCCGTGGTTCGGTCTCACCGCCACCGCCGCCGTGAGCGGACGCACCGTGTCGGACGCCGACCTCAAGGGCACCGGCGTCCTGGTCGTCCACGGCGCCAAGACCGCCGACGCCGCCAAGGAGGTTTCCAAGGCGGTGCGCACCCGCTGGCCGCAGCCGCAGCAGGTCTTCCTCGCCAGCGTCGTCGACCTGCGCGCCTTCTCCGGGCTGTGGAAGCGCGTCGCCGAGGCGCAGGTCAAGTCCACCTACGAGAAACTGGCCGCGAAGGCGCAGGAGGCCGGTCTCGACCCCGCGGAGCAGGTGCTGATTTGTCCTGACTGGGACGGCGCCATCTCCAAGGCGCTCGGCGTGCCGGAGCCGGACAAGGAGGCGGTCGCCATCGTCGTCAGGGGCGGCAAGGTCGCCGCGCTGGCCACCGGGAAGGACATCGCGCAGCAGGTCGTCACTGCGCTGTCGGCGTGACGTCCTCAAGCGCGACGTAGTCGCCTTCGAGCCAGGCGCCCTTGGGGAAGCCGAAACCGTCCGCCGCCAGCGTGAGGGGGCTCGCGCCGCGCACCTCCATCTGGCTGCGCGCGACGCCGCAGGAGCCGTAATCCGGCATCCGGCACCGCACCGTGAGGGTCATCTCTCTCATCGTGGGCAGCGGCGTGTCCCAGGTGGCGGTGAGATTGAGACTGCGCAGGACGCCGTCCGTCCTCAGGGTGGTTGTGGTGCCGCGCGGGAAGGAACTGCAACGGGGGTCCGCCTCGAAGGCGCAGGCGCCGGTGACGCCTTCCACGGCGACGAGGTAGCGCCGCAGCGCCTGCTCCGGCCCCGGCACCGACCAGAACCAGACGCGGCCGGTGACGTTGAAGGGGAAGTCGCCGAAGTTGAACGGCCCGGGCGGCTGTAGCCTGGCGTAGACGTGGGAGAAGAC
>JAIVGU010000344.1 GCA_020201445.1 Halobacteriales archaeon | reverse complement strand
GTGCAAATCAAGCCGCCCGACGAAACGGAGAGCGTAGCTGGGGCGGTGTCGTTGGGCAGGAGCCTGATGATGAGGTCACCGCCGTTGGTTACGTCGCCACCTTCGGCCACTGGCCCGATCGCCAGCGTGCCGTCGAGGCCGCGCCCGGTGCAGAGGGTTCCTGCCACGCTGAGGCTTGTGGCCATGATGCACAGCATCGGGGCATCGCCCTCTTGCGCATCCAAGAGGAGCAAGGAGCCGAGGATTTGCACGGAGTCGGCGCGAATCGTGGTCGAGCGATTCAGCGCCAGCGTCTCGTTGGCAGCTACCGTGAACGCAGCGGCCGTGATGAAGTCGGCATTGTCGCACGGGTCAAGGGCCGCAGGCAGGCTGGCGGAAACGGGCGTCTGCGTCATGGCCGCAGCCATGACTACGAGCGCCAACGTGGCGAAGGCTCGGGGGGTCGAAGTGTTCATGGTGTCACCGAAGATTCATTGAATGGGTGTCCCGGCGCGGAGCCAGAAGGTTTGTTGGCACTCATGCGCCGGGACGGGGAAGAAGGGGAACCGGAGTTCCATGGTTCTCCTCGCCGTTGCTGGCTCCGGTTCCGGGGTTGGTGCAAGGCGAGGAGAGGGAGCGCCAGACGCGGGCAGGCACAAGGGGCATTGGGGCGGAAGGCCGCCTGCCAGCTCAGGGCTCGCGGTGCCTTCAGGAGCAAGTCGAGGGTGGGCGGAGGCGGGGCAGCGGGCGCGATGCATCAATGACCTCCGCGACGGGCGCAATCCCGGAAGGGGCAGTGATGAAGACCGCTGCCAGCGTTGCAGGACACGAAGCGTCAGGAATCTCATTGTGTCCTTAAGGAAAGGGGCCAAGGGGCGGGCAGGTTTCTCTGGGGGAATGGAACAGGCCCGGGTCTTGGCCCCTTTACTCATATAGTGGAGTCGAATGGCCGTTGGCGCGGAGAAGTGCACCATGAATCTGTGTTCCCGTTTTGGCCAGAAGCCTTTGAGCGCCCGCGTCTTTGGAATCCTTGCCGTGGCCCTCCTGTCGTCCACCGTCCTTCCTGCGGCCAGCGCCGACCCGCTGCCGCCGGAGCTGGACGTGGTGCAGCAGGTGCTCGACCGCACCGTCGATTACGCAACGAGCTTCGACCCGAGCGAGAACTTCACCACGCAATACCAGAAGTCCCAGAGCTTCATCGGCAGCTTGCAAAACATCCTGAGCCAAGTCCTGTGCGCGACCTTCACCGCGAAGACGTATGGCGTCCGCATCAACGCCTTCGACCCTACGCGCAATCAGTATGACATAGAAGTCATCGGCGCTGGCTACGATAACGGCTACGCGGGCCTGGGCACTTGGCACATCCAGAACGCTGGCGCAGGCGTCCATTGTGTCCCGGTGCCAATCCAGGTGCCTCACCCTATCAAATACAACTCGACGCTCATCGACTCGGCTCTCCACGCAGCGGGGCTGAAGTGACCGCCCTGACTGGAGCAGCATCGCGGGCTTGCCTCCTGGTCGCAGTCTTGCTGCTGTCGGGTTGCGCCGCCAGCACTCCGCCCACGGACAGCCCCACCAGCCTGCCATCCTCTTCCACTTCATCGAGCGGCCAGCCCCGCCCGCCCGTCGTGGTGGAGAACCAGACCTATGCCAGGGAGGTCCATTGGGACGACTGCCAAGGCTGGGAAAGCGGGTGGAAGTATGGGCCAGCAGCGCCGCCGGGGAGCCATCACAACCCGAAGTGGTCCGACCCCGAAGTGGGCTTGTTCGTCACCGTCGTCACGGAGGCGATGGATTGTCAGCGTGTGTCGTGGGGGCCGTTCGAGCGGCCGGTTCGCATGATTTGGGAGACGCATGACTGGCAGGAGATTCCGGAAAGCTGCTTCAGCGGTCCCAACGAGCCGAACGCGGACGTGACTGTAGGGAGGGCGCTGGCGTCGTTCTGGGTCAACGACACGCAACTGGCGGACTATCTCCAGCAGACCTATCCCGGCCTGCCGGTCTACTACTCCGC
>JAIVGU010000343.1 GCA_020201445.1 Halobacteriales archaeon | reverse complement strand
GTCGCGGATGGTGGCGAGGAGGTGGTAGCCGTAGCTGTCGGCTTCGCTGAGGAGTTGGAGGATGGCGAGGCGGGTGGAGCCTTTGCGGAGTTGTTGGGTCCAGCGGTCGACGGCGGTGGTGGGCGGGTCGGGTGTGGTGGGCGGGGAGTTTGCCAAGGCTTCAGTGGTGCCTATGTTGCATAGGCTATGTCAATCTTGCGCGGGTCGTGGGCAGGATTTGCTCAATAGAACCGCTTCCCGGGGGATTCGGCCGCGTGCCAGGGCGGGCCGGTTCGCCATCTTTGCCGTGAAAATGCAGGGACAAGGGCCCTTACTACAGACAATGCACCAGAACCTCTATACGCGCTCCACGGGGATGGCTCGGCATGGACGTCTTGGACGCCCTCGCAGACCTGGGCCGCGCCCAGGGCGCCGAGGTGCGGCGCGAGGAGGGCATCCTGCTCGTGGAGTGGGTCGTCTCGCGGCGCCGCAGCGGGGGGGCGTTGCGCCACCTGCGCTACCGGCTGCAGATCGAGGTGGACGAGCCCGACCGGACGGTGCTGATGGCGGAGACGCTGTGGGAGCGCACGTCGGGCCACGCCGTCGACCTGGGCGCCGACCTGCGCGCCAAGGAGGAGTCCTACCGCATCGGGACGGTGTGGGAGCGCAGCGCGTGGGAGGCGCACTCGGGGCTGCTGAAGACCGCCTACGAGGTGGCGTTCGACTTCGCGCAGTTGCGGCACAGGCTGGAGAAGGCGTGCTCGCGGCGGGGCTACCGGCTGCGGCAGCTCATCCCCGTCTGACCAGCCGCAGCACCTTGAACGAGCCCAGCCCCGTGGGCAGGAGGATCTGGCGCAGCCGCAGGTAGGCGGAAGCGCCCTCCGCGGTGTCGCGCCGGGTTGCGTTGAGGGCGTCGAGGATGCCGTGCCCGATGAGCCACGCCTCCTGCGTGCCGTGCCACGCCTCGCGCCACCCCGCCTCGCGCGCCCACGCCTCCAGCTCCGCGAAGTCGAGGCTCGCCGTGATGTCCTGGTCGCCTGGGTTTTGCAGGGGTGTCCCCGCATCTTCGTGGCGGCGGTAGGTGCGCACGCTGCCGTCGGGCCGCTCCTCGCCCCAGAGGTAGCGCTCGCCGTAGTCGATGATGAGCGCCTCGCCGCGCCCCAGGGCCGCGCCGGCCTCGTGGAGCCACGCGCGGGCGCCCTGGTGCAGCGCCACGCGCACGCCCGGCGGCACGTTGGCGGGCGGCGACAGGCCGCTGGGCAGCAGCGCCTCCGCGAAGGCGTGGCCGTCCCAGGCGACGTGGACCTCGCTCCAGCCCGCCCCGGTGCGCTCCAGCCACTTGAACGGGAGCGCGTCGAGGAACTCGTTGGCGACCAGGAACGCCGCGTCCAGGCGCGGCATCGCCTCCGCCCATGCCAGCCGCCGGTCGGCGCCGGCCTGCTTGGCGCGGTGCGCCGGGCTGCGCTCGACGTGGACCCATTGCACGCGCCTGGCCAGGTCAGGCCGCTCGCGGTCGAGCCACCGCAGGGCGCCGCGCGCGAGGTCGCCCTCCCCGCCGCCGAACTCCACGACGGGGAAGGGGGTGGGCCGGCCGATGCGCTCCCATACCGCAGCGGCCTCCATGCCGACGGCGGCGCCGAAGAACGGGTGCAGCGTCGGGCTGGTGGCGAAGTCGGCGTCCTCGCCGGCGCCGGTCTTGCGGCCGGGGCGCACGTAGTAGCCCTCCTCCGGGTCGTAGAGGCACGCCTCCATCCAGGCGTCGAACGGCATGGGGCCGTCCGCTGCGATGCGCTGCCGGAGGCGGTCCGCGAGGGCCACGCTGCGGCGACTGGGGGCGCATGGTTCAGGTTTGTCCCGCCCCTCCAACCACGGATTGCACGGATGGCACGGATTGGTCCGTGAGTGTCCGTGCAATCCGTGGTGTGGTCGGTCGTCAGGCGATGACCCGGGCGTGGCGGCGGTGCGCGGCGCGCAGGTCGCGGTCGTAGCTGACCAGCCCCTCGCCGCCCTGCACGGCCACGGCGAGGTTCCAGGCGT
>JAIVGU010000207.1 GCA_020201445.1 Halobacteriales archaeon | reverse complement strand
CTCCAGGACGTGCATCGCCTCTGTGTTGACGCGGATGGCCTCGGTGCAGCGCCGCAGGAGCGGGTAGGCCTCGACGAGGCGGTCCTGGTCGACGAGGCTGCCGACGGTCTTGAGCTCGAAGAGGACCAGCTTGCACCACAGCTCGAAGCTCTGGTGGACGACCTGGAACATCAGCTCGTCGTGGTGGACGCGCTGGCCCTCCGGCTTCTGCAGCATGAGGAGGGTGTCGGTCTGCATGTAGCGCTCGTAGTCGGAGCCCGCCCCGTCGGCGCCCGCGCCGTTCGCTCCACCGTAGTTCACGGGGCATCCCAGGGAGGCCGGAGGCGCACTCATTGTACAGACCTGCACATCGTTTGAGCCTGGGCCTGCATGAAAAGGTTGCCATCCTCGGCGGTGATGGGCCTTTTCCTGCCCATACCGGGGCAAACCACGAAGTTCACGAATCGCACGGATTGGACCGTTCGTGACCGTTCGTGACCTTCGTGGTTCCACAGGCAGCGAAAGGATTGGGCCAAGGCGCGACCCACGCAGCATGAGAGGGGCCCTTGCCTCCGGCATCCATGGCCCGCCGCACCCGCCGCCTCGCCCTCCCGCTCGCCTGCCTCCTCCTGCTCACCGGCCTCCCGTCGGGCGCCCAGGTGGCGCCGCAGCCCGGCCCGCTCGTGGTCCCCGCCGGCACCGTCCTGGCCGTGACGGGGAACCTGACCGCCTCCAGCATCGAGGTCGCGGGGACCCTGGTCCGCGTGGCGCCCGGCGACCTGGTGCTGTCCGCCCAGTCCATCCGCCTGCTCAACGGCTCACGGGTCCTCGGCTGGGACGCCCTGCGCGCCAGCCTCGCCGTCGGGGCGCAGGCCGCGGGCGCACCCGGGGCGCGGGGCGGCGGCGTCACGCTGCACGCGGCCCGTGTCTCCGTCGACGCGCAGGCGCTCGTCCTTGCCGGCTCCGGCGGCGCAGGCGGGCCTGCCGTCGGCTGGAGGGGCGCCCGGGGCGGGGACGGCGGCGCCGGGGGAAGCCTCCGCGTCGAGGGGCCTGGCGACGCGCTGCGCGGCCAGCTCCTCCCCGGCGCAGGCGGCGACGGCGCCCCGGCGTTCGTGGGCGGCTCCGCGGGTCCGGCGCAGGTGCGGGGCGGCAGCGGCGGGGCTTCGGGCACGCTCCTGCTGAACGGCCAGCCAGTGCAGCGTCCACTTCCCACGCTGGCCGCGCCTGCCATCACCCGCACCGTGGGGGTGAACCCGACCGCCTTCTGCCAAGCGTTCGCCCGTTCCGTCCCTAGCCTCGCCGGGATGGCGGACTCCTGCACGGGCGGCAGCCCCGGCCCGGTGCTGGCCCTGCTGCAGGAGACCCTGGACACCTGCCGGGCGCAGAACCGCACCTCCGCCGGCTGCGCCCGCCTCCTCGAGGCGCCGCTGACGAGCAGCGACGTGCTCGACGTGGTCCTGGGCTGGCTCCGCACCTGCACCTTCCCCGGCGCGGCGCTCATCCCCATCGACTGTGCGGCGCTGACGGCGAAGCTGCTCGGCCTGCCCGACCAGGCCACCGGAATCATCGGGCAATGGCTGGCGGAGTGCTCCAGCAGCGACCCCGTCTCAGCCCCGTGCGGCCAGCGGTCGGACCTGCTGGACGCCCTGCGCGGCGCCGCAGGGGTCGCGCTGGACCAGGTGGCCGCCGAGATGGCGGCGTGCGGCGTCGGCTCGGCCCCCGGCCGGTCGCTGGTGACCGTGCAGGGCATGGATTGCCGAGGCCTGCTCAACGGCGCGGGAGGGACCGTCACCGGCCTCCCCGCCTTCGCCCAGAGCGGCGCCCCGGGCTCGCCCGGCGGGACCGGCGCCGGCTGCGGCCAGCCCGCCGGCGTGGACGGCGCCCCCAACGCGCTGGGGGACGGCGGGCGTGGCGGCGACGCCTGCGTGGCGGTGCACGGCAACGACGGCGCGGCGGGCGGCAACGGCTCCAGCGGCTTCATCAACTGCCGCGCCGGCGGCCCGGGCGGCAACGGCGGCAACTCGGGCGCGGCCGGGGCGGTGGCCGGCAGCGGCGGAGCCGGGGAGCGCAACGGCGGAGCGGGCGGCCACGCCTCGGCCACGTCCCACGCGGGCAACGGTGGGGCGGGGGGCCGGGGCGGCACCCGCTGGATTGGCGAGAACTGCCCCGGCGGCGCGGGCGGGGCGGGCGGAAGCTCCGGCGACAGCACGGCCACCGGAGGCAATGGCGGCGCGGGCCTCTGCGGCGTGGGCGGCGCGGCGGGCCTGGCCGAGGCCGACAGCCACCCCGGCTCCGGCGGCGTGGGCGGGGCAGGGACACCCGCGGGCCCCGCAGGCGTCCCAGGGGTGGCCGGCGCCAGCACCCCCAAGGGCGGCGAGGCAGGAGTGGGCACCGGTGTCTGCCCCAGCCGCCTCGACGAGCGCTCGTTCAAATAGGGGGGCTGCCCAACCAACCTGCATGCTCGGGTTCCTGTTCAAGGTGACCGCAGGCGCGGTGAAGCTGGGCGTGAAGTACATCATCGTCCCGGCCGTCATCTCGGTCGCCGTCGCGATGGTGGCCGAGGCCATGGCGGAGGGCATCCGCTCGCACACGCCGGAGGCCCCCGGCAACGGGATGGCCCGCCGTCCCCGCAAGGCCGCCATCCACGCCTGACACCCGCCCCCCAACGCCGCGCGGCGCAGCCATTAAGCGGGCGATGCCGTGCGCGGCGCGTGGCCATCGAGTTCACGCTGTCCGACGAGCAGCGCCTCATCCGCGACATGACGCGCGCGTTCGTGAACGAGCACATCACCCCCGCCATCGTCCGGCAGTGGGAGCGCGACGGCGACCACCCACACAGCATCTACGACAAGATGGCCGCGCAGGGGCTCCTCGGCGCGCCGTTCCCGCAGGAATACGGCGGCGGCGGGCTCGACGCGGTCAGCTACGCCATCCTGACCGAGGAGCTCGCCAAGGGGTGCAGCAGCCTACGCACCAGTATCAGCGTCCACGGCAGCCTGTGCGGCTCGACCCTGAAGTCCTTCGCCAGCCCCGAGCAGAAGAAGCGCTGGCTGCCCGCCATGGCCGCCGGGACGAAACTGGGCTCCTGGGCGCTCACCGAGCCCGGCTCCGGCTCCGACGCCGCCGGGATGCAGGCAACGGCGCACAAGGACGGCAACGGCTACCTTCTCAACGGCACCAAGGCGTGGATTTCCAACGGCGGCCTCGCGGACTACGTCATCGTCTACGCCAAGACGAACCAGGACCTCAAGCACAAGGGCATCAGCTGCTTCCTCGTCGAGAAGGGCACCCCCGGCTTCGAGTGCGTCGCCGTCGAGACCACCAACAAGCTCGGCCTCCGCAGCAGCCCCACCGCGACGCTGCAGTTCACCGACTGCCGCATCCCCGCCGACCACCTCATCGGCAAGGAGGGCGACGGCTGGAAGAACGCCATGCACGTCCTCAACCACGGCCGCCTCTCGGTCGCGGCGGGCGGCGTCGGCATCGCGCAGGCCGCCTACGAGGCGAGCGTCCAGTACGCCACCGAGCGCCAGGCGTTCGGCCGTCCCATCGGCAACTACCAGCTCGTCCAGGCGATGCTCGCCGACATGGACATGAACATCCAGGCCGGCCGCCTGCTGGTGTGGGAGGCCGCCCGCTCCCGCGAGGCGTTCGACCGCGGCGAACTCACCCGCGACCAGTGGACGCTCGCCGTCAGCCGTGCCAAGCTCTTCGTCGCCGAGATGGCGCTCAAGGTGTGCGAGGACGCCATCCAGATTCACGGCGCCAACGGCTACACCGATGCCTACCCCGTCGAGCGCTACTGGCGCGACGCAAAGATCCTAGGGATTTACGAAGGCACGAACCAGATTCAGCGTTTGATCATCGGGCGTTTGGTCACTGGTCTGCGGGACGCCTAGCGCGACCACGAACCGCGGAGGCCGCGGAACGCGCGGAGGCATCGTTTCCGTGGGTTCCGCGACTTCCGCGGTTCGTCGGGGATTAGCGTT
This sequence comes from Halobacteriales archaeon, assembly GCA_020201445.1. The sequence goes on along the minus strand of JAIVGU010000207.1, from coordinate 3,290 downwards.
TCTTCGCCGCGAGCGCCACCTTGGCCGACTTGCCAACGATGGCCTGTTCCAAATCGCTCCACAGGTCCTCGACGTCCTCAACGCCGATGGAGGCGCGAATCAGGCCATCCTCCAGCCCCGTCTTGCGGCGCATCTCAGCGGGGACGCTGGCGTGCGTCATCAGCGCGGGAAGTTGAATCAGTGACTCCACGGCACCCAGCGACTCGGCCAACTGGAAGATGCGCGTCCCCGTCACGCAGCGCTTGGCGGCATCCAAATCCTTCAGCGTGAAGCTCAACATCCCACCGCCGGAGCGCGCCTGGCGGGCGTGCACCTTGTGGCCGTCGTGCGACTCCAGGCCAGGGTAGAACACCTTGCCGACCGCCTTGTGCTCCTCCAGACGGGCCGCAATCTCGGCGGCGCTGGCGGAGTGGCGCTCCATGCGCAGGTGCAGCGTCTTGAGGCCGCGCAGCAGCAGGTAGGCGTCGAACGGCGGCAGCACGGCGCCGACGGCCAACTGGAGGAACTTGACTTGGTCCCCCAACTCCTTGTCCTCGCACACGACGAGGCCGGCGAGGACGTCGCTGTGGCCGCCGACGTACTTCGTCGCAGAGTGGAACACCGCGTCGGCGCCTAGCTTCAACGGGTTCTGGAGGACCGGGGACATGAACGTGTTGTCCACCACGAGCCGCGCGCCGCCGGCGTGGGCGACCTCGGCAACGGCCTTGACGTCGGAGACGCGCAGCAGCGGGTTCGTCGGCGTCTCCAGCAGGACCATCCTGGTCTTCTTGGTCATCGCCTTCTGCGTGGCCTTGAGGTCGCGGGTGTCCACGAAGGTCGTCGTGATGCCCTGCCGGGCGCAGACGCGGTTGAGCAGGCGGATGGAGCCGCCGTAGGCGTCCTCCGCCGCGACGACGTGGTCGCCCGCGTCGAGGGTGCGCAGCAAGGCGTCCAGGGCACTCAGGCCCGACGAGAAGGCGTGGCCGGAGACGCCGCCCTCCAGGTTGGCGATGGCCTCCTCGAGCGCCGCGCGGGTCGGGTTGCCGGCCCGGGAGTAGTCGTAGGTCAGCGGCTGCGCCGGCGCGGGCTGGCGGAACGTGGTGCTGAGCTGGATGGCGGGGTTGACGGCGCCGTGGATGGGGTCGGGGTGGACGCCGGCGTGGACGCAGCGCGTGCCGAACCCGTCCTTCTTGGACAGCTCGGCCATCACGCCACCTTGGCCATGGCGACCTTCTTCCCCGGGCCGGGCGCGGGCTTGCCGGCGCGCGCCGCCGAGGCCTTGCGCAGGTAGGCGGGCGCCTTCTTCAGGCCGTTCGCCTCCATCCACTCCAGGTTGAACTTGCTGATGTATTTCTCGCCCGCGTCGGGGAGGACGACCACGACGAGGGCGCTCTTGGGGAGCTTCTTGGCGACGCGCAGCGCGGCGGCCACGGCGGCGCCGCTGGAGGAGCCGGCGAAGATGCCCTCCTCGCGCACGAGTTGGGCCATGGCGAGGAACGCGTCCTCGTCGCTGACCTGCTCCACCGCGTCGACGGCGTCCCAGTCGAGGGCGCCGGGCAGGAAGTCCTCGCCGATGCCCTCGACGAGGTACTGGTGGATGTCCTTGGGGAACTTGCCGCTGCGGAAGTATTCCGTGAAGATGCTGCCCACGGTGTCGACGCCGACGACCTTGACCGGAGTCTTGCGGCCCTTGCTGGCCTTGTGCAGATACAGCCCAATCCCGGTGATGGTGCCGCCGGTGCCCATGCCGGCGACGACGTGGGTCACCTTGCCCTCGGTCTGCTCCCAGATCTCGGGACCCGTGGAGTCGTGGTGCGCCTTGGCGTTGACCTCGTTGTGGTACTGGAACGGCAGGTAGGCGCCCAGCTCCTTCGCCAGCCGCTCGGCGGTCTTGTAGTAGCTCCTCGGGTCCTCGGGCTCCACGTTGGTGGGGCAGAGGACCAGCTCGGCGCCGTACGCCTTGAGGGTGTCCTGCTTCTCCTTCGTGATCTTGTCCGGCGCGGTGCAGACGAGGCGGTAGCCCAGGATGCTGCACGCGATGGCCAGCCCGACGCCGGTGTTGCCGCTGGTGGGCTCCACGATGGTGCCGCCGGGCTTCAGCTTCCCGCGCCGCACCGCGTCCTCGATCATGGGGACGGCGATGCGGGCCTTCACGGAGAGGCCGGGGTTGCGGGACTCCAGCTTCGCCGCGACGGTGGCGCCCGCGCCGCCGTTGACGGAGGCGCGTAGGCGGTCGAGGCGCACCAGCGGGGTGTCGCCCACCAGGTCGAGGACGCTCTTGGCGATGGCCATGCGCCCGGCAGCGGCGGGGCGGACATAAAAGGAGAGGAACAGGGATTTCGGGGAAATCAACCTGTCCTGGTGAGGCTTCGCGCCGACGGAACCACGGATGGCGCAGACGGCACGGATTCGGTTGTCCGTGGAATCCATGCAATCCGTGGTCAGCGGGGCCGGTTCAGACGGCCTTGTTGAGGCGGGCCTTGGCCTGCCCGACGACGCGCTCCGTGCGCGCCTTCGCCTTCTGCGCCTCCGCGCGCACGACCTCTTCGCTGCGCTGGACGGCGGCCTTCAGGCGCACCTCGGCCTCCTTCACGGTGGCCTGCGCCTGCTGCAGCACCACGGGGGCGCGCTGCTGGACCTCGCGGGCCTTGGCGACGGCGAGGTCGCGCGAGCGCTCCGCGGCGGCGAGGGCCTTCTTGCCGGTCACCTTCGCCTTGTGCGCGGCGGCCTGGGCGACGGCCTTGCCCTCGACGGCGAGGCGGGCGCGGCCCTCGGGGGTCTTGGCCTCCTCGGCGACGTGGAGGGCAACCGCCTCGGCCTCCTCCTTCAGCTCGGCAAGCCGGGCCTGCGCGACCTTGATCTCGGCCGCCAGCCAGTCGGCGCTCGCGGCGTACAGCTCGCGCACGGCGTGGCCGCCGCGCTCCGAGAGGGCGGCGAAGCTGCCGGGCCCGAAGCCCTTCAGGTCCTCCAGGACCGCGATGGCGGCGGCGCGGTGCTTCAGGTCCTTGACCTGCGCGGCGGGGAGGCCGGTCTTCTGGGCGACGGCGGCCACGTCGCAGCGGGCGAGCTGCTCCACGCTGGTGACGCCGGCAGACTTGAGCTTCTCCTGCTTGGCGGGGCCGATGCCCTTGAGGGTCTTGAGGTCCATGGTGGCACCTTGTGCAATGATGTGTATGACACAGGAATACTTAACGCTAAGCCCGCAGCATCCGCTCGGCCTTGGCCTGCAGGTCGTCGAGGGCGTTCTTGTAGTTGATGAACGCGAGGTAAGGGCTCGTGTAGGGCGAGAAGTAGGAGTGGATGTCCTGGTC
>JAIVGU010000173.1 GCA_020201445.1 Halobacteriales archaeon | reverse complement strand
GGATAAACGTTCCGTCTAAACGAATGTTTTGGGAGGTTGCATGAATGCACACAAAGACCCCCGCCCTCCTCCTCATCGGCGGCCTCGACCCCACCGGCCAGGCCGGGCTGGCCCGCGACCTGGAGGTGCTGCGCCACGAGCGCATCCGTGGCGCGCCGGTCTCGACCGGCACGACGGTGCAGACCTCCGAGCGTTTCCTCATCGCGCACGCCACGCCACCTGAGGTGTTGCTGGCACAGGCGGAGGCCGCGCGCGCGGAGTGGGGCATGCATTGGTGCAAGGTCGGCGCGCTGTTCTCCACCGCCCAGGTGGAAGCCGTGGCCGGACTCGTGCGAGCCCACGGCCTGCGCCTCGTCCTCGACCCCATCCTCGCCTCCTCGTCGGGCACGCCGTTCCTTGACGAGGCCGGCGTTGCCGCGCTGCGCGACCGTCTGCTTCCACTCGCGTTCCTCGCCACGCCCAACCGCGCCGAGGCCGAGCAACTCACCGGCCACGCCGAAGGCGCACGCGCCGCCGTCGACGTGGTCGCCCGCGGCGCCAAGGCGTGCCTGGTCAAGCAGTCGGGGGTCGGAGCAGACCTGCTGTTCGACGGCCGCTCACTGCACGAATTTGCCGCGACGCGGCAAGAAGGCCGCCACCGCGGCACCGGCTGCCGCCTCGCCAGCCGCGCCGCCGCCTTGCTCGCGCGCGGGGTCCCCTTGCTGGACGCCATCCGCATCGCGCAGGCGGACCTGCAGGCTGAGTTGGCGCACGACGCCGCCGAGCAGGCCCTCTCGGGCGCGCGGCTGGAGCACTTCCGCGAACTGGAGGCGTGGCTGCCGCGCATCCTGGCGGAGTTGCGGTTCGAGGACGTTCCGGAGGTGGGCATGAACGTGGCCTACGCGCTCCCCGGAGCCGCCGACCCGCGCCGCGACGTGCTGGGACTCGCGGGCCGCATCACCATCGCCGGCTTCGGCAAGGGGGTCACGGGCCGGCTTGCCTACGGCGGCCCGCACCACACCGGCCGCCTCGCCGTGGTCCTGCAAGAGCACGACCCAGCGGCGCGCATCGTGATGAACCACCGCCACGACCCTACCTTCCTGGAGAACGCGCAGCGGGCGGGGCTCGTGGCCTCAGGTTTCCGGCGCGAGGACGAGCCGGCGGACGCGCCCAGCACGATGGAGTGGGGGCTGCGGCACGCCATCGCCCAGAGCGGCGGCAAGGTTCCTGACTTGGTATGGGACGCAGGCGGGGTGGGCAAGGAGGCGATGATCCGCGTCATCGCCGTCGGGCCGGCCGACCTGGTGCGCAAGCTCAGGCTGATGCACGGCAGTCGCTGAGCGGGATGCCCGCGCCATGCCGTGCGCCTATGCTTCGGCCAACGCCGGCAACCCAACGCCCTCAGGGGAGCGCAGGAGCGTCTGCAGGGACGTGTGGCCAAGCGGGGTGGCGAAGTAGGAGACGCTGTCCCCGCGCACCAACTCCTCGACCAACTGGAACTCCTTGAGCTTCTTCAGGTGCCAGCGCACGGTGCCCACGTGGACGTGGATGGCCGAGCTGATTTCCATGACGCTCCGGCCTGGGTGGCTATGCACGTGCTCGAACAGATTGCGCGCGTTGGGGTTCTGCAACGCCGTGATGGCGCGGCTGACGTTCTTCACGGCGATGCCGCCCTCGGTCGGGTAGAACACGCGGTAGCCATTGGCCCGCTCCGAGCGCACCAGCTCGGCCGACTCCAGCTTGCGGATGTGCCACAGGATGGAGGAGGTCTTCATCCCGAACTCCTCGGAGAGCTTCTTCAAGTGGACACCTGGGTTGCCGCGGATGAAACCGTAGAGCATCGAGCGCTGCGGGTTCTTGAGGGCCTCCTTGGGCGTGATGTAGCGCGTGACGAGGGCATAGCCCGCCAGCGTCAGCGTGGAGGCGGCAAGCGCCCCCACTCCCATGAGCACGAGGTTGTCGGAGAACGCGGCGCGGATGCGCTCCGCAAAGCCTGGGTCGACGCCGTCACGCGGAGCCCCGGGGTCCTCGTTACCAGGGGCCTTGGGG
>JAIVGU010000172.1 GCA_020201445.1 Halobacteriales archaeon | reverse complement strand
GAGCAAAGGAGTCCGTGTCCACACACAGATTGTGTGTTGCGTCGATTTAAGGATTGGCTTCCGGAAGGGCTTTGCATGGGTCCAGTGGATGCGCAGGCCAGTTTCGGCAAACCACGGAGGACACGGAACCCACGGACAGCGAAGGATCAGCGACGTCCGTGGACTCCGTGCCCTCCGTGGCTGCCCGAAGCGAGCTTAAGGTGTAAAGCCGCCCCCAAGGGACAACCCGGAAATCCCCTGTTAGGAGAAGAAGAAAGAGTTTAAGCGCCTAGGGCATGGGACGCTCCAGGGATGCCGCTTGGACGCTGAGGTCACTTCCTTCATCAATCTGCCCGTGTACACCCACGGCGGCCACTACGTGGGCGTGGTCCAGAACGTCTTGCTCGACCTGCCGAACCGCAAGGTCGGCAGCCTCGTCCTGACCCGGACGAACAGCAAGCTCATCGAGGGCGGCTACAACGTGGCCGTCCCCTACCGCTGGGTGGCCTCCAAGGGGGACATCGTCATCCTCAGCCACTTCCCGGAGAAGGTCGTCGCCCAGCCCGGCGCCGGCGTCGAGCAGGAAGCCGAGATCACGGCCTAGCGCCACACACCCTCCCATCTTCCTGCTTCCTGTTGGCTTGTTCCAGCCTAGGCGGATGCTGGAAGGCACCAAGCCCTGAAGGATGCGTGGTCAGTTGGGCCGGCTCTTGCCTATCGCCCGGACCTGTTCGGGACGCTTGCGCCCTTTAGCAGACCGCTGGCTTAGCTGCGGCCCTACCCAGGCCTTCGGCTGGGTCGGAGGCAGACCATCGCCCATCTCGCCGTCGCGCACGGAGGCGCCGCCAGCAGCTCCATGGACCGGGACGGTCCCGAGTTGGCCTGCCGCAGCGCCCTCGAGGCCATGGGGAAGGGGGGAACCCCCCTGCAGTCAGTGGTGGCGGCGTGCGCCCTCCTGGAGGACGATGCGCGCTTCAACGCCGGCACCGGCAGCAACCTGCGCCTGGACGGCAAGACGATCGAGATGGACGCCGCCTGCATGACGTCGGACGGCAAGTTCGGCGCCGTCGCCTGCATCCGCGACGTGCGCCACCCCGTCCAGGTCGCCGCCCTGGTGCACACGACCCCGCACAACCTCGTCGTGGGGGAGGGCGCCATCGCGTTCGCCCGCGCGCACGGCCACCAGCCCTACGACCCCTTCACCCCGGAGGCCAGGCGGCGCTACGACGAGGTGCGCAAGGTGCTGCGCCTGGCCAAGGTCGCGGCCCAGGAGTACGACTGGGACATGACCAGCCTTGCCCTCAACTGGAACTACCCGCAGGACATCAAGTCCATGCTGGGCGACTCCGACACCGTCGGCGTCCTGGCCAGCGACGGCAGGACCTACGCCGCCGCCAGCAGCACCGGCGGCACCATCAGCACGCTCCTGGGACGGGTGGGCGACGTGCCCCTCATCGGCTGCGGCATCTACGCCGGCCCCCGCGGCACCGTGGCCGTGACAGGTTCCGGCGACTTCCTGGCGCGCCAGATGCTCAGCCGCCGCATCTACGTCGAGCTGGAGACGGGCAAGCCCCTCGACGAGGTGCTGCGCGAGGCGTGCAGCCTGTTCCCCCCGCTCGTGGACGTGGGCGCCATCGCGCTCTTCGAGGGCAAATGGGGCGGCGCGAGCAACCGCGACATGGCGTGGGCCGCGCTGCAGGGGGAGGGATGAGCGACCGTGACCGGCTGCCCGCCCCACGAGGGACCCTGGTGGCCATCGGCGGCAACGAGGACAAGGAGTTCGGCAAGACCGTCCTCAAGCGCGTCATTGACCTGCCCGAGGGCGGCACCTCCGTCGTCGAGGTCATCCCGACCGCCTCCAGCATCCCCAAGCAGGTGGGGGACGATTACATCAAGGCGTTCGGCAAGCTCGGCATCAAGACCGTCAACATCATGGACATCCAGGAGCGCGACCAGGCCGACCGGCAGGAGTTCGCCGACCGCATCCGCGCCTGCGACGTGGCGTTCTTCACGGGCGGCGACCAGTTGCGCATCACCACCCTGCTGGGCGG
>JAIVGU010000026.1 GCA_020201445.1 Halobacteriales archaeon | reverse complement strand
GTTCACCTGGCTGGGCTTCTTCGTGCCGCAGCACTGGTCCGGCGTGGCGTGGGAGGGCAAACCGTGGTCGCTGTTCTTCGTCCAGGCCGGCTACACCCTGGCCACGATGCTGGTGGCGGGCATCCTGCTGGTCACGGTCGGCACCACCGGCTGAGCCCTTCCCGCTCCCTCGCCCCCCTTCCTCTTTTTCCCATCCTGGGTCTCTCCCAGAAACCTTAAGAAAGCCACACACCCCTTGGTGTGTTGTGGACGACGACCTGGGCCTGCCGCCGCCGGATGTGGAGTACCGGCTCGCCGTCCGCCTCCTGGCGCAGGAGCCTCCCTTCGGCCAGGAAATCCTGGAGGCCCTCGTGGGTTACCCCAAGCGCTACCGCGACCTCAAGGTCCTCCTTGGGGGGCGCAGCGAGAACGTGCTGACCAAGGCGCTTCGCCGCCTGCGTGAGAATGGGCTCGTCAAGCAGGGCGTGGACCTTGACGCCGGGGCCGACAAGGTGCATTCCCTGACGGAGCTGGGCAAGTTAACCGTGTTCCGCCTGCACGAGATGGTCCCCCACGCGCAGAGCATCCAGGCCTACGAACGGGGACTCGTCCCCGCCCGCGTCGCCACCCGGTACGGGGCCTCCCTGCGCGCAAGAATCCTCGACGCGGTGGAGAAGAGCCCGGGAATCCCGATGTCCACCCTTGCCAAGACCCTGGGCACCAACCGAAGCACGGCCCGCTACCACATCCAGTCCCTCAAGGGAGCGGGCAAGCTCCAGGTCGTCGAGGCGGGACACAAGGCCCTCCTGTTCCCCCACGGGATGCCCGCGAGCCCCGCCCTGCGCAAGGCGGAGGGCGTCGCGCTGCTGCGGGAAATCTCCAGCCACCCCGGCGCGCGCACCGCCGACCTGGCGCGCCACCTCAACCTGTCCCGGAAAATCCTCCGCCGGCACATCGACCGCCTGCTGCGGGAGGGGCTGATTTCCGAGGGGGCCCAGGAGCGCTACCGCATCAACCCCAAGGGGGTCGTCGATGTCCTGGCCTCCCAGGTGGAGGAGCGGGCGGCGGGGTTCCCACCCCGGGAGCCCGGCCCGGACGCGGTGCGCGGGCCATGAGCCGACCCTCCGACTACCACACGGTCGTCCGCGAGCACTGGCCGAAGACCACCGGCATCCTGCTGGCCAGCCAGCACCCCTGCATCGGCATCCGCGACACGGAGGTCCGCCACATCCGCCGGCTCCTGCTCGCCGCGCACCCCGACGACCTCGGCACCCTGAAGCCTCCGCCATCCTGGGTGATGGGGGTCATCCTTTGCCCGGGGGATTCGACCGAGCCGTTGGCCGCGTGGGCGCGGCGGCACCGGGCCGACGGGCGGCGGGTCTGGTTCTACCTGCACCCGGACGCGGAGGCGGAGGCGCTGCGGCCATGGAGGGACGCCGGGTTCAGGACCGACCAGGTCGACACCGTCTCCTCCTGGCAGGAGCTCCACCCCCTGTTCGGGCTCGCGCTCAACGACCAAGTCTACGCCGACTTCTCGAACCAGTAGCCAGCCGCATGGCCCGGCTCGTAGCGCCCTTAAGCCCGGCCCTGCTCGCGGACGCCGTGACGGGCAAGCGCGACTACTACGACGTCTTGGGCGTGGCCCGCGACGCCAGCCCGGACGCCATCAAGAAGGCCTACCGCAGGCTCGCCATCCAGCTCCACCCCGACCGCAACAAGGCGGCGGACGCGGAGGAGAGGTTCAAGGAGTTGAGCGAGGCGTACGCGGTCCTCTCCGACGCGGAGAAGAAGGCGCGCTACGACCAGTTCGGGCACGCCGGCATCGACCAGCGGTACACCAGCGAGGACCTCTACCGCACCATCGACTTCTCCGACCTCTTCGGCGGCATGGGGTTCGAGTCCGTCTTCGGCAACCTGTTCGGCTTCGGTGGGCGGCACGGCGGGCCGAGCCGCGGCCGCGACCTGCAGGCCAGCCACGCCATCACCCTGGAGGAGGCGTTCACCGGCACCGAGGCGAAGCTCGAGTACTGGCGCCTCGAGGGCTGCACCCACTGCAAGGGCAGCGGCGCCGAGCCCGGCAGCAAGGTCGACACCTGCCCCACCTGCAAGGGCCAGGGCCAGGTGCAGCGCCTGGTCCGCACCGCCTTCGGGACGCTGAGCCAGGTGAGCGCCTGCCCCGACTGCCGGGGCGAGGGGCGCCGCATCGAGGTGCCGTGCAAGCACTGCCGCGGCTCCGGCCACGACCGCCACCGCCGCAGCGTCACCGTCAGCATCCCGGCCGGCATCGAGTCGGGCCAGACGCTGCGGGTGGCCGGGCAGGGCGAGGTGGGTGGCCGCGGCGGCTCCTACGGCGACCTCTACGTCGAGGTGCAGGTGCGGCCGCATGAGCGCTTCCACCGCGAAGGGGCTGACCTCGTCGTCGAGATGCCGCTCTCGTTCCCCGAGGCGGTGCTGGGCACGCAGCAGAGCCTCGCGACCCTGGACGGCGAGGTGGCGGTGGACGTGCCCCCCGGCTCCGAGACCGGGAAGGTGCTGCGGGTGCGCGGCCGCGGGATGCCCTACCTGCGCGGCTCCGGGCGGGGCGACCTGCACGTCCGGCTGCGCGTCGCCGTCCCGGACAAGGTGAGCGACAAGGCGCGCCACCTGCTGGAGGAGCTGGCGAAGGAGCTGGACGTGGACGCCTCCCGGATGGGGAAGCGCAGGAAGGGCCTGTTCGGCTAACCTTCTTTTTGACCGCGAAGGCGCGAACCCTGCGAAAGGGCCTTTCCTCGTTTTCGTGCCTTTCACGGTCCAGTGGGGACTTGTGCGGACACAACCGTTATCGCGCCGCCGCCCGATGCCGCGCCATGCGCGGCACCGCGGCGGTCCTGGCCCTCGCCTGCCTCGTCCTGTCGGGATGCAGCGGCGAGCCCAAGACGGCCGCGCTGCCGGAGGGGGTCTCCGCCACCACGGGCGCCATCCACGGCATCGTGGTCGACCCCGCCATCGTCCCCATCGCCAAGGTGCGCGTGGCGCTGGCGCTGCCCGGCGGCGGCAACCGCACGGCGGCCACCGACGACGGCGGCCGCTTCACGTTCGGCGGCCTCGCCCCCGGGACCTACTTCCTCTCCTTCGAGCACTTGCTCTACCACGCCATCCGCACGAGCGTTGAGGTGCTGGCCGGCGTCGAGCCGCCCCCGACCCGGGTGCAGATGCTGCCGGTCTTCACCGCAAAGCCCTACCACGAGCTGCTGAAGTACAAGGGGAGCCTGCTGTGCGGCTACGGCTCGCCTGCGGTCTCCTCTATCTGCGTCCTCGACTACACGCAGCTGGCCTGCGGCGGCGGCTGCGTCCCGGAGGAGCATGAGCGGCTGCAGCACCTCCAGGGCGACCGGCGCTCCTTCAACCTCACCGTGGGCGCCCACTGGGAGACCCTCGTCGTCGAGACCGCCTTCGACAAGCCCGCCGCCGGCAACGCGGAGGAGATGCTGATGACGCTGAGCTACACCGGCCGCACCTCCGCCGAGAGCTTCGGCAGCGCCAGCGGCCCCAGCCCGCTCCTGCTGCGCTTCGAGACCGGCGTCCGCCACCCGACCGAGCAGGGCAGCAAGCGCCCCCTCATCAACGCCTCCGGCGAGGACGACCTCTACCTGTTCCTCAACGAGGCGCCAGGGCCCGGCTCCCCCGTGGCGGTGGCGTACCAGCAGGAATTGCGGGTGTTCGAGGCCACCTTCTACAACGCCAAGCCGCCGGAAGGGTGGTCGTTCGTCAAGGGCGACGAGTTCCCGTTCTAGGCCGCCGTCCGCGCCTTGCCTCTCCTGGGCACGGGCGAAACCGTTATCGTGCGACGTGGGACTCCCACCACCATGCGCTCCCCCTTCCTGGCAACCGTGGCCGTCCTGCTGCTCTCCGGCTGCGCCACCTCCGGGTCCACCTCCTCGACCACCGCGGACCCCTTCAGCGGCGTCACCGGCGAGGGCAACACGCGGGGCATCCGCGGCATCGTGGTCGACCAGGCCATCGTCCCCCTCCCCAAGGTGGCCGTCACCCTCGAGCTCGCCGCCGGCAACCGGACCGCCACCACGGACGCGCAGGGCCGCTTCCTGTTCGACGACCTCCCCGCCGGCACCTACTTCCTCACCTTCAAGCACCTGCTGTACAAGACCGCGCGCAGCAGCGTCGAGCTGAGGGAAGGCGTGGAGCCGCCCATCACCCGCGTCCAGCTGGAGGCGCTCTTCACGGCCAAGCCCTACCACGAGCAGTTCAAGTTCAAGGGCATCATCGCGTGCGGCTACGAGGCGGTCCTCATCTCGGCGCCCTGCGTCACCGACTACACCTCCATCAGCCCCACCTGCCCCGGCGGCTGCGCCCCCGCGCTGCGCAGCGTGCAGGGCGACAACCGCGCCTTCACCAGCAGCGTCGGGCCCAACTGGCAGACCATGGTGGTCGAGCTGCTGTTCCAGTCCAACGGGCAAGGCACCTCCGACCGCATGGGCGTCCTGCTCAGCTACGAGGCGCGCACCGCCAGCGACTGGTTCGCGGTGGAGAGCGGCACCAGCCCCGTCCTGCTGCGGCTGGAGACCGGCGTGAAGCACCCCACCCGGCAGGGCGAGCCGGAGCTGCTGGACCCCGCCGGCCGCAACGACCTGCAACTGCTCGGCAGCGTCCGCTCCGCCGAGGGGCAGGACGCCGGCGCGGGCATCAACCAGGAGTTCCAGATCTTCCAAACGAACTTCTACAACGCCAAGCCGTCCGCGACGTGGTCGTTCGCCAACGGCGACGAGTTCCCGTTCTAGCCCTGGGATTCCAGGGATTCGCTCGGCGATTCCAGGGATGGCCAACGTCTTGGGCCACACTCTCGACCGCCAGGAGAGCGGATGTCAGAGGGGCGGCGGCCGCCACTGCGCGGGGCCGGGCTCGCCGGACCAGGGGCGCGGCACCGGCTCCCCGGGGGCGACGGAGAGCGAGCCGCCGGGTGACCGGGGCAGCCAAGGCGCGCCGCGGACGAGGAACGCCAGCACGGCGCCGGGCGGGTGCGGGCCGGGCGGGCGCAGCAGGGCGAGGGCGCGGTCGTCGAACTGCGCGACGAGCTCCCCCACCGCCTCGGCGCGGTCGACGCGCCAAATCCTCTGCTCGCCGTCGTCAGCCTGGAAGCGCGCGACCTCGTCGAACGCGTTCGAGGTGAGCAGCTCCTCCACCCAGCCGCGCGGGTCCTCGTAGCGCAGCACGGCGGGGCCGGGCTCGGGGCAGGTCGGCATCGCGGGCGCCCCCTCGGTGGCCAGCCAGGCGAGCATCCCCCGCAGGGTCCCGGAGGGACCGATGGCCTCGACGAGGTAGAACGCGGGGCGGGCCTCGCGGCGCTCCGGGTGGCGGGGGTCGACGCCCATGGCGCGGAACGGAGCGACGGCGGCCATGTCAGCGGGAGAACGTGCCGTTGTCGTTCAGGGGGCCGCGCACGGTGGCCCAGCGCCCGGCGAGGTGCTCCAGGCGGTAGCGGTGGTAGCGCTCGGTGTTCATGTGCGCCATCTCGGCGATAGCGGGGTCGCCCTGCTTCTTGAGGATGCAGGGGCTGCCGACGGCGAGGGTGCGCGGCGGCACCTGGAAGTTGTTGGGCACCAGGGTGAGCGCCCCCACGACGGCCCGCTCGCCGACGACGGCGCCATTGAGGACGACCGCGTTCATGCCGACGAGGGCGCGCTCGCCGATGGTGGCGCCGTGCACGACCGCGCCGTGGCCGATGGAGGCGTCGGGGCCGATGGAGACCGGGCTGCCGCGCTCGGTGTGGACCGTGCAGTTGTCCTGGATGTTGCTGCCGCGCCGCACGATGATCGGCTCGATGTCGCCGCGCAGCACCGCGTTGGGGCCGATGAAGCACTCCGCCTCGACGGTGACCTGGCCGATGACCACCGCGCCCGGCGCGAGGACGCTGCTGGGGTGGATGGTGGGGCCGACGGTCGGGCCCGTGCGGGGCGGCTGGTCCATGGGCGGGCAGCCGGGGGGGCGCCTTTCAGGCTTGGGGCGGCTCACTGCGCAGCGGCGGGAGGGCGGGAGGCGGCGGCGCCCTTGCGGACGTCGAACTTGTGGCCCTGCGTGCAGACAATCTGGCCGCCGTGGCGCGGCATGACGCGATGGTCGCAGGTCGGGCAGGTGGCGGTGCGGAAGAAGCGGTCGAGCCACGCCTGGAAGACGGCCGGCTCGTCGTTGTTGCTGCGCATCTGGGCGAGCACGCTCTGGGTCTGCGGGTCGCGGGCGAAGGGCGAGAACGCCCCCAGGTCCACCGCGACGGGGCCCTGCGCCTGCGCCGCCTTGGGAAGAACCGTGGCGGCGAGCAGGAAGCCCATGGCGAGGCCGCCGAAGTGCGCCGCGTAGGCGGTGTGGTCGACGGCGCCGCCCTGCACGCTCGCGCCGTAGACGACGTAGAAGAGCTGGAGGCCAACGTAGAGCATGGCGCCGACGATGACGCGCATCGGGATGCGGATGAGCAGGAAGAACAGCGGCACGGGGACGCCGACGACCTGGTTGGGGTAGCGCGTGGCGAAGGCGCCCATGATGCCGAAGATGGCGCCCGAGGCCCCCATCATCAGGATGGGGCTGCCCCAGCCGTAGACGGTCTCCGCCAGCGAGCCGGCGATTCCCGCGGCGAGGTAGACGAGGAGGAAGCGGCGGTGGCCGATGCGCTCCTCGAACGGCAGCCCGAAGGCGATGAGCGTGATGAGGTTGAACAGGATGTGCAGCGGCCCCTCGTGCACGAAGAGGTTGGTGATGAGCTGGAGCCCGCCGAGGGGGCGCAGCGCGATGAGGTTGGGGGTGTAGAGGCCCAGCTCGCCGTGGATGGCGGAGATGGGCTCCAGGGCGGCGGGGCCGTCGACGGCGCCGAGGACGCCTTGCCGGTCGGGGCCAAACAGGATCAGCACGAACACGGCGACGTTGGCGATGGCGAGGACGCCGCTGGCGAGGAACCGCCGGCTCCAGGCCACCGCGAGGGCGGCCACGATGATGGCCACGGCGAGCCAGGAGACCGGGGAGAGCATCATGGGCGGTTCCGCAGCGCGGCGACGAGCCCCAGGGCGACCAAAAGCATTGGCACAGGGGCGGCCGGCAGGCCGCGCAGGTCGCGGCCCACCACGCCGGGGTCGGGAGTGGGCGCCGGAGGCGTCCAGTCGGAATCGAACAGCGCCGCGAACCACTCCGCCACGCCCGGCCCGCGCAGGACGAGGTCCACCTCGCGGTTGGCGCTGCGGCTGTGGTGGTTCGCGTTCAGGCTGCCCAGCACCACCGCGTCGTCAACGATGAGCCCCTTGTTGTGCAGCGTCGCGATGCCGGGCCGCTGCAGGAC
>JAIVGU010000206.1 GCA_020201445.1 Halobacteriales archaeon | reverse complement strand
CCAGACCTTCGGTGCGGACGGGTCGTTCCAGGCCGCAGGCGAGGGCGGCCGCAAGCTCATCATCCTGGACGAGGCGGACAACCTCTACGAACGGGCGGGGGGCGACTCCGGCGAGGACGGCGCCTCGTTCTCGGACCGCGGCGGCAAGGCGGCCATCATCGAGACCATCCGGCAGACCCGGCAGCCCATCCTCCTCATCGTGAACGACCTCTACGCGCTGGAGAAGGGCTCCGGCTCGGCGCTCAAGTCGCTGACGGAGGTGCTGAAGTTCACCCGCATCAACGTCCGCTCCATCCCCAACGCCCTGGCCCGCATCGCGCAGGCGGAGGGCCTCCAGGTCGACAAGGACGTGCTAGAGGCCATCGCCATCCGCAGCGAGGGCGACCTGCGCTCGGCGGTGCGCGACCTGGAGTCGCTGGCCCTTGGCCGCACCCACGTCACGCTGGAGCACACCAAGAGCCTGGGGACGCGCGACACCACCGGCAGCCTGTTCGACCTGATGCGCCACATCCTCAAGGGCCGCAGGCTCGACGACGTCCGCAAGGAGGTGTGGGACGTGGACGCGACCCCCGACGACCTCGTGCTGTGGGTCGACGAGAACATGGCGAAGGAGTTCAAGGACCCCAGGGACCTGGTGGCGGGCTACGAGATGCTGAGCCGCGCCGACCTCTTCCTCGGCCGCACCCGCTCGACGCAGAACTACGCGCTGTGGGCCTACGCCTCCGAGCTGGGGACGCTGGGCGTGATGGCGAGCCGCAGCCGCGAGTACCGCGACTTCGTCCCCTTCGGCTTCCCGCAGTGGCTGAGCAGGATGGGGCGCACCAAGGGGCTGCGGCAGACCAAGGACCACCTCGCCGAGACGCTGGGCCGCGCCACCCACGCCAGCAAGCGCAAGACCCGCACCGAGCAGGTCGAGACGTTCGCGGCGCTGTTCCAGATGGACCGCGAGTTCGCCGTCGGGCAGACGCAGGCGATGGACCTCACCGACGAGGAGGTGGTCCTCCTGCTGGGGCCCGAGGCGACCGGGAAGGCCGTGAAGGAGATCCGCGCCGCCGTCGAGGCCGCCGCCCTCCCGCCCGCCGGGACCGAGCCGCTGGACAGGCCGAAGAGGAAGGCGAAGGCGTCCGTCGAGACCTTCGACGACGGGCCCGAGCCGGAGAGGCCTGCCAAGCCCAAGCCGGGTGTTGGACAGAAAGGATTGTTCGGGTTCTGATTCGCTTCCTCGGCCAAACACGGATTGCACGGAGAGGGTGGCATCCGTGCAATCCGTGGTTCGGGGGCGGCGGTGCTGCTTTGGCAAGGGTCAAGTCGGACGCCCCGTTGCCCGCGGCGTGCCTGCCTTCGCCGCCGCGCACCGGGGCCTCTCCTCGGAGCACCCGGAGAACACCCTGCGCGCGTTCGGCGCCGCGGTCGCCGCCGGCTTCCCCGCGCTGGAGATGGACCTGCACCTGACGCGCGACGGCCATGTCGTCATCGTGCACGACGGCGCGCTCTCCCGCACCACCGACGGCGAAGGGGAGGTGGCGGACCTCAACCTCAAGGAGGTGCAGGCGTTCGACACCGGCGCCGGCCCGGTGCCCACCCTTGCCTCCCTGTTCGACCTGCTGAAGGCGTGGGACGGCCTCTACAACCTGGAGGTCAAGGCCCCCGAGGCGCTGGAGGGCACCCTCAAGCTCGCCAAGGAGCGCGTTGCCGGCCATTTCCAGGTTTCGTCGATGCACCCTGGCATCGTCCTGGAGGCGCGCGACCTGGACGCCAAGGCGACGCTGGCGCTCATCCCGCTCGGCCCGGTGGAGGACGACGACTGGGAGGTCGCCCGTGACGCGAGGTGCCAGTGGGTCAACGTCGACCACGACTTCGTGGACGAGGAGACGATGGCCGCCGCGGGGGAGGCCAAGCTCAAGGTCGGGTCGTGGACCGTGAACGACCCGGCGCGCGCCCGGGAGCTGGACGCCCTCGGCGTGCAGTGCGTCATCACCGACGGCCTCCCCGTGTGGCAGGCGCTCAGGCCCGCCGCACCTAAGACTTCTTCGTGGTGACCCTCACCGCCTGAACCACGGATTTCACGGATGACACGGATTTCGTCCATCCGTCCAATCCGTGGAATCCGTGGTTCGTCGGGGAACGATTGCAAGGTCCCACCGCTGAGGTTATCATGGCGGAAGAAGCCGTTTCCTGCATGGCGGTCCCCCTTGGCACGATCCCGCTCCCCGACGGCGGCCTGGCGCTGGTGCAGCGGCTCGGCCGCGACGACCTGGCCGGCCTCGCGGTGGCCCTGCCGGCGCTCTGGCTGCTGCTGACGGCGGCGGACTGGCGCGCGGTGTTCAGCCTCGGCTAGATGCTCAGGACCAGGCAGCCGCTGTACTCTTCCTTCTCCTCGGTCTCGTTCTTGTGGTAGTGGTAGGAGGTGCAGTATTGGCAGGTGCCCTCGCCCGGCTTGGGGGGGCTGCTGCGGACGCCGCACTTGACCCAGACGCCGGTCGAGCAGGTGTAGTCGTCGTCCGTCTCGTTTTGGGTGTGGGTCACGTTCTTGCAGAAGGTCGGCTCGTTGAAGTCAGCGGTCGCGGTGGGCGCGAAGGCCAGGGAGGCGGTCGCGAACAGGGCCACGCTGAGGAGGCTCAGGGTTTTCATGGGATTCACATCGCTGGTGGTCCAGCGCGCCTGCAAGCGGAACCGAAGGGAAGAACACTTTCCGGCGATGTTTGGAAACTACGCGCCGACGGCCTGCTTGAACGCCCGCAGCGTGTTCTGCAACAGCACCGCGATGGTCATGGGCCCCACGCCGCCGGGGACGGGCGTGACCCAGCCGGCCTTCTCCCACACGTCGGGGGCGACGTCGCCGACCACCTTGCCCTCCGGGGTGCGCGCGATGCCGACGTCCACCACGACGGCGCCGGGCTTGACGTGGTCGGCGGTCAGGAGGCCGGGGACGCCGGTGGCGGTGACCACGACGTCGGCGGCGCGGGTGTGCGCCGCCAGGTCGCGGGTGCGCTTGTGGCACACCGTCACCGTGGCGTCGCGGTTGATGAGCAGCGCCGCGAGGGGCTTGCCGATGAGGTTGGAGTGGTTGACGACGCACACCTCGGCGCCCGCCAGCGGCAGCCCGGTCTCCTCCAGCAGCAGCAGGACGCCCTGCGGGGTGCACGGCGCCAGCGTCTCGTCGCCGATGAGGGCGTGGCCGACCGACTCGGGGTGGAACGCGTCGACGTCCTTCCCCGGCGGGATGGCGTGCAGCACCGTGGCCTTGCTGATGTGCTCGGGAAGGGGAAGCTGGACCAGGATGCCGTGGATGGCGGGGTCGCGGGCCAGCTCGCGCACCAGGCGCAGCAGCTCCGCCTCCGTCGTCGCGGCGGGGAGGCGAAGCTCCCGGCTCAGGAACCCGGCGCGGCGGCACGCCTCCGCCTTGCGCTTGACGTAGATGGCGCTCGCCGGGTCGTCCCCCACCAGGACGACGGCCAACCCGGGCACCTTGCCCGTCTCCGCCTTGAGCCGCGCCACCTCCGCGGTGAGCGCTGCCTCCATCCGGGCCGCCAGCGCCTTGCCGTCCAGGACCCGGGCGCGGCTCACGCGGCGGCCACCGCAGGCTGGTTCAATGCCCTTGCGGGGACGCCATGGAACCCCAGCGGCAGGCCTGGACCTACTGGACTGGAAGGTGGCTCGGGGAAAGCCCGCTGGCCGAAGGCACACCGGAGCGCTCGGTAGGCGCCCCAGCCAGAGCCAAGGTGCTGGCCTGTTCCGGCAGAAGACGATAGCGCTTCGGACTCTTGGCGCCGCCGTCCTGCCGGGCTTCCGCAAGGCCCCAGTCTTCGAGGTGATTCAGACGGCCCAGGACCGCCCCGCGCTTCACGGCCCCGGCCAGTCCGCGCACGGTGTCCTGCTGGCTGCTGCCGGGGTGGTCCAGCAGCCAATCCATGACGCGGGCCGTGTCAGGGTCGCGCCGGGCGGCCACGGTCTTCCAGTTGTCGGCATAGCGGCCGTGGTTCTCGAAGTAGCGCAGGGTGCGGCCGTGCGCGAGCTTGACCACCATGCCCACGAGTTCCAGCTTCGCCAAGTGGTGGCGGGTGATGCTGTCGGAGAGCCCGGTGGCGCGCATGATGGCGCGGTAGGTGGCGCCGGGGTGAGCCCGCACGGCGTCGTAGGTGGCTTGGCGGCCAGGGTTGTCCAGGGCCTTCTGGGGGGTCAACTGGCGCGAGAACAGGCCGAGCAGGAACCGGCCAAACGGCTTGAGCAGCAGGGAGGCAAGGCCGAGCCCCACCGCAACGGCCACAGCGGCTTCCACGTTGCCCAGGAGGCTTGACGGGACCGGCGTTTCATCCAGGTTGGCGGCGACGAAGTGGCCCGACAGGTCGGCGGCGAGGCGATTCCCTGCCTGGGCACGGAGGTTGGTGAAGGTCAGGTTTCCAAGCAGGCGCACGGTCTGGCCGTTCGGGTCTAGGCAGGGGGCATGGCAGGGCGTGGTGCGGGAGGCCAAAGGCAACCGTGCCTCGCCGTCCTCGTGCAGGGTCACCGCTTGGCCGCCCATCAGGATGAAGGCGGCCGTCCCGTTGCCTTGAACGTGCCCGTCCTGGGAGCGGACCTCCAGGATGGACGCCAAGGCCGCTCCTGCGCGCCCCCCTGGGGTCGGGACCGTCCGGTTGGTGGGAGATGCCCCATCCAGGCAGGTCGCCTGGCCAGGCGGGCAAGCAGCGTGGGCGTTCGTGTACTCGACGTGGTGGACGCCTTGGGCCGCCAGGTGGAACGTGAACGGCGCCTCCGTGAGGCCGTGGAGCAGGAAGCCGGCGTCGTCGTGCCAGGTGCGCAGAGCCTGCGTGCGGAAGGCCGTGGGGGGAATCTGCTCGGGCAAGCCGCCCTGGATGCGGCTGCCGTTGAAGACGGGGAAGGCGGTGGCTTCGTCGTGGGCGTGGGTGATTGCGATGGAGCTGGCCGCAATGTAGAGGCTGGCCCATCCCGGGCGGGAGAAGGCCAACGTTTGGCGGTAGCCTTCGGGAAGGTCGGTGGATTTGGGTGGCAGGTCGGCCTGGTCGAAGAAGACGGTCGCGGGGGGTTGGTCGATTCCGTAGGCCAGAAGCGTATGGTTGGTGGCGACCGGCGACCCGGTGGCCTCCAGCTCGAAGGTCGTGGGGGAGCCGTCCTGGAACAGGAGCAGCATCCACTCCAGGCCCGTCGCGTCGCCTTGGGGACTCAGTTGGGCGGGGGTCTGGAACTCCAGCGGGAGGACCGGCTGGGCCGCGACGGGTGCCGACGCGCACAGCAGCGCCAGGACGGCTAGATGGGCTCTTTGCATAGGTGGTCGCGGAAGATTGTGATGGTGCCTTCCAGCGTGGAGGAAGTCTCCCATTCGCCCGTTGAAGCGTAGGGGTTCGTGATGTAGCCCCACAGCATCGGCGGGTACAGGGTGCCATTGGCGCCGCGTCCCGTGAGAACCTGGGTGGTGTGGTCATCGATGAGGTCCATGAACGACACACCCGCCTCAGTATACCAGAACAAGCGGCGGCCGACGGAGTTTTGCCCGGCGCGCTGGCCATCGTCGTTGACCGTGAGGTGGGATTGGCCTTGGTCCGTGCCCCAGCGCCACGTGCGCTGCGTCACCGGGCCAAGCAGGGCCGTCTCGGTCTGGATGGGGGAGTAGTAGACCGGCATGCCGGGATACGTCTGCTTCAGGTAATCGGCGAGGGCGGAGTCGTTCACCCACAGGGACGCCAACTCGTTCAACTGGGTCACGGCCGATTGGCCGGGGGGCGGGAAGCAACTGTCGGGAGGCCCAATGAAGTCGTGCGTCTCCCAGATCATGCGGACTGGCCGCTCGAAAGGACCCCAAGACACGCGCTGGCAGTCACGGCTCCGCGCCACTATGCTCGTGCCGCCGTTGATTCGGGGGTCGCCCCACTCAGGGTCGTGGGTGGCCCCAGGCGGCTTGCCAGGAGGGTAGCTGAAGCCCGTGTACCATCCCTCGCACGAGGACCAGTGCACTTCCTTGGGATAGCTACCATTCGAGGGGAAAGGGTTTGGAGGGCCCACGGTCGGCCCAGTGGTCGACGAGACGGAAGGGGATGGGGAATCGGTTGGCGTGCCTCCCTGCTTTGCCGTGCATCCTGCCACCGCAAGGCACAGCGGAAGGGCCACCAGAAACAGCCGCATGGCGCTATGCGATGGCAGGTCTTCGCGCATCATGCACCCGGCTTGGTCTTGATGAGGTCGCCAACGTCGACGGGGAGCAGAAGGGGAAGCGAGCAGGCGCCGCTTCCGTTTTGGTTCGCTTCAAACTTGTAGGTGCCAAAGCCGGCACGACTCCCCTGGAACCCAAAGCCCGGAACGTCCCACCGGACTTCGAGCGAGGGATAGTGAGCCTGAGGGACGACACTGAGATTCCAGGGGCCAAGCTGGAAGTGGGCACATAGCAGGTAGCCTAACAAATCACCAAGGTCGTCCACGTCGTTCAGGTAGGCTTCGGTCCTCGCCTGCTGGGCGGTGGCGTTGTCGCTGGGGTCGAAACCTTGGACATACGCCACCGTGCGGTCAGTCAGGCCGGAGATGAAGTCCAAGGGGTCGGCGTGTGCGGTCGGCACGGTGCCAGCCAGCAGCAGGAGCGCGACGGAGGCGGCCAAGAGGCGGGCTCGCACGGAGGGGCCGACGGCTTGCGGGACGCAACCTTTCCGGCCAAAATGGGAACATTGCTTCGGGGTCATGGTGACTCCAGGCCGCAGGCAATGACTTCCGCTATTTGACGAGTTAGACGCAAACTCTGACAAGCTAAAGTCTATCAGAGAAGGAAGGCGCTAGTCAGGGTTCGCGTCTAACGAGTTATAGCCTCATTGTCAATCGTCGCGGAACATGTGGTGTGTCGCACATGGCTTCGTGCCCGACACGGTCTTCCCTATCCCCCGGCGCGGTGCCTTCTGCATCAACGGGTTTTCATTCTCCGCGCCGGGCCCCCCTTCCTTACGCTTTCTGGCTCCGCAGCGCACGCGCCTCTGTCTTCCTTTCCACGCCCTCAACGCCGCACCAGGGCCAACCGCCCGGCCGCGACTTTGCAAAAACGGAGCTAAGGGGGCGTGGCCGCTCCATGAGGAAAACACCATGAACAAACACCGAACACCCGGCTTGGCCGCACTCGCGGCCTTCCTGGTCCTGGCCAGCCTGACCAGCCCCGTCCAGGGGGCCCTCACGCAAGACGGAACCGTGCTGGAAGGGGACTACGACTTCGGCGCGCTGTGTGAGGTCCCTACCCGCGCCAACATCGACGTGGCGGGAAACGCCGGCGTAAGGGCAGCCGTGGTCATCAGCAACGGCGCAATCGAAGCTCTGGCCAGGTC
>JAIVGU010000025.1 GCA_020201445.1 Halobacteriales archaeon | reverse complement strand
CATCCGCCGCGCATGGCCCCCCGCGCCTACGTCCTGCTGGCCCTCGCCGCCCTCCTGGTGGCGCCCGCCGCCTCCGCCCACCAGACCGCCTACTCGGTGGACCAGAAGTACCGCTTCTCCATCGGCCACCTCAACGAGCCCGTCACCACCTACGTCAAGACCGGCCTCGACGTCGGCTTCACCCTCAACGACGCCGCCCGCACCGCCGTGCCGCAGCTCAACCCCGGCAACCTCACCGCCACCCTCGTGGCACCCAACGGCGAGACCCTGAGCATGGCGCTGCAGAACCAGTTCGGCACCGTGAACCACTTCACTTTCACCTCCCCCTACGTCCTCACCCAGTCCGGCGTCTACAAGCTGCGCCTGACCGGCTCCGTCTTCGGCTCCGCCGTCAACATCGACGGCATCGCCGTGGGCAGCACCAGCCCGGTCCCCCCGCTGGGCAACGTCACCTTCCCTGACAGCCATGTCCCCACCAACGCAGAGCTGCGCGACCAGGTACAGGCGCTCCAGTCGCGCCTTGCCGAGTTGGAAGGCCGCCAGAACGCCCTCGAGGCCCAGTCCGGCACCAGCACCGCCAAGGGCGCCCCCTCTCTCCCGGCCGCGCCCGCGCTCGTCCTGCTGCTGGCCGCCGTCGCCGTGGCCGCCCGCCGCCGCGCCGAGTGAGCCCCGCACTCACGGACCGCGGAGGCCACGGAACGCTCGGAGACTGACGCCGTGCCTTCCGCGGTTCATCGGGCGCAGACCCCTAGGAAAACCCAGAATCCTTCCTCAGTGAGAGGGGGAGGGCAGGTGGCCACAATCTTTTGGAGGCGACCCCGCCTCGCCGCCGGCATGGCCCGCGCCCCCCTCGTCCTCTCCACGCTCCTCGTCGCAGCCCTCCTCGCCGGCTGCCTCGGCTCCACGACCGACACCGGCAGCACCACGGACACCACCGTCGGCTCGCAGTCCGGCCCCTACCGCCTCGACTGCGGCCTGAGCAACTGGAACGAGACCTGCCTGGTGCTGGCCAGCCCCAACGACTCCCCCAGCAAGGCCGAGATCGACGTCGTGGTGAACCCGGCGAACCCCAACAACGTCTTCGTGGCAAGCAAGGACCTCGACCGCAAGGCGAGCGACTGCGTCTGGGCGGTCGGCCAGTACACCAAGGACGGCGGCAAGCACTGGAACACCACCTATGTGGGCGGCCCCGCCGCCGAGCGCAGCCCGGTGAACCCGCTGTACGGCTGGCGCTGCATCACCGACCCCATCCTGCAGTTCGAGCCCGACGGGACGCTGCACTACTCCCTCCAGGCCTACAAGTACAACCCGCTCGGCCTGCCCTCGGCGCAGGACCCGGTCGTCGGCGCCTCGTTCCCGCCCGAGATGGGCTACATGTTCCACGCCATCAGCCGCGACGGCGGCGCCACCTTCCCGACCATCTTCCTGATGCACGCCGGCGACGAGACCGCCATCTTCCACGACTACATGCGCATGGGCCACAACCCGAGGACCGGCACCGTGTTCACCATCTGGAACCAGCTCAGCCCCGGCCTCGGCTCCATCCCGGTCCTCGTGGCGGTCAAGCACGGCGAGACGCGCGGCCAGGCGCCCTACTACTTCCCCCACCTCAACAACGCCGCCGACCAGATGGGGCAGGGCCAGAGCCTTGGCGAGTCCGCCGTGGTGGGCGCCCGCGACGGCACCATCTACGCCTGGCTGTCCGGCTTCAACTCCGGCGGCCGCGCCGTGCTGGCCTCCTCCGACGACGACGGCGTGACGTTCAGCGAGCCGACGCAGGTGTGGAGCTTCACCCCCATGGAAGACTTCACCAACACGAAGTTCCGCACTGGCACCAGCGTCGAGCTGGCGGTCGACACCACCGACGGCCCGCGCGGCGGCTGCCTCTACGCGCTGTGGACCGGCCGCGAGGCGGGCACCGTCGGCCAGAGCGACGCCTACGTCCGCACCAGCTGCGACAAGGGCGCCACCTGGAGCCTCCCCGCCCTCGTCAACACCGGGCGCCGCGAGGACGGCCAGTTCATGCCCCGCGTCAGCGTCGACGGCCACGGCACCGTGCACGCCGTCTACCTCACCCGCGCCTACGACCCCGGGCACCGGCTGCTCGACGCCGAGCACGCCTACTCCACCGACGGCGGCCGCAACTGGACCCAGGAGCGCCTGACGCTGCACAGCTTCGACGGCGACCTCGGCATCCACCAGGACGGCTTCCCGTTCATCGGCGACTACATCGGCATCAGCAGCACCGGCGACCACACCTGGATGGGCTTCCCAAGCACGCTGACGGGGCGGGCCGAGATCGCGGTGGCGCACTCGGTCTGGCAGGGCTGACCCCACCGACCGAACCGCGGAGGGCGCGGAACCCACGGAAAAAACGCCCCTCCGCGCGTTCCGCGGCCTCCGCGGTTCGGAGGAGGCGAGGCCCAAAGGTTTCGCGCCCTTCGCGGCTCGGAGGGAAGCCGCGCAGCAACAGGAGAACCAGCCGCATCGAACGGGAAGCCCTTTCAAGAGCGCCCTTCTTGAAACCCTGCCATGGCGCGCACTGCCGCCCCCTCCGGCGGGACCGATGCCGTCCGCCGCTCCCTCGACGCCCACGCGGTCGACCCGGAGTCGGAGGACCGCCCCTACCTCGTCTCCATGCTGCGCCGCCTCGGCTACACCGACGCGCAGATCCAGGACTACCTCGCCGGCCGCCAGGACCCCGGCGCCCCCGCCGCCGCGCCCGCCGGCCAGTCCGTGGCCTCCAGCCCCCCCAGCGAGGTGTCCTCTGCCCCGCTGGAGCGGCACGCCGAGCCGGAGCCCGCCCACACCGAGCCGGACCACGGCGAGGAGCGCGACGTCGAGGTGGAGTACACCGGCCCCGGATTGCAGGACTACCGCATCGTCGACCCGGTGGACTTCTTCGGTGACCAGAACCTCGTCGAGTTCGAGCCCGCGCCCGCCCAGGAGAGCTGGGAGACCGCGACCGGCGAGGAGCTGGGCTCCGACGGCCAGCCGCTGGCCGAGTTCACCCCCGCCGCCGAGGCGGAGCCCGCCTGGGAGGACGTCCCGGCCGAGGCGACGTGGGAGACGCCGGCCGACCCCGCCACGCTCGCGGAGGCCCCCAGCCAGGAGCCCGCCTGGGAGGAGTCCGCCGCCCCCGCGGAGACCGGGATGCAGGTCATCCAGTACGGCGACTACACGCTCTACCAGAAGGAGGAGGTGCGCGACGGCCACGCCGCCCGCGTCTACGCCTTCAGCAAGACCCCGCCCGGCGAGGGCTACGAGGCCGCCACGGAGGTCCCCGAGGGCTACCAGGTCGCGGAGAACCCCGAGACCGGCCGCCCGTTCCTGCGCCGCACCGGCGAGGAGGACTGGGGCCTCGCGGAGGCGGCCGGCATCCTGCCCGGCGGCTCCGAGGCCGGCGACGGCAGCGGCCGCCGCCGCGTCCGCCTGAAGCGGGTGCGCGCCGCCAACCGCGAGGAGGCCATGCGCCTCGTCGAGCGCGAGGGCGGCACCCCGCTCGCCTCCGTCCCCATCGACATCGAGAAGCACCTGGGTGACGAATGACGGAGAACCGCATCAAGGTCAAGGTCGAGCCCGAGATGACCCCCATCCGGCTCGAGGACCGCATGGACCTCAACTCGGAGATCAAGGTCAGCGTGGGCAGCCACCTCAAGGGGCTCGCCGTCGTCGGCCTGGTCGGCATCGCGCTCGGCACCCTGCTGGTGCTGGCGGGCTCCATCTACTTCACCACCGGCTACCCCGACCTCTACCACGCCACGCACGGCTACACGGTCCAGGAGTCGCACACCTTCATCGAGCGCGTCGTGGAGGTGCTGGCCGCCGGCATCATCCTGCTGTTCGGCGGCACGTCGGCGTTCTTCTACGGCCGCCTGGTCCTCGGCTCCGGCCACCTCGACCAGTTCTCGACCCAGGCGGAGGTGGAGTCGTGAGCCCGGCCAAGAAGTCCAGCAAGAAGACGGCCGCGAAGCCCGCCGCGCCCAAGGCGCCCCGCAAGCCCGCCTCCATCCAGCGCGTCACCCGCAGCCCCACCCCTGCCGCTGTGGCCGCCGACGAGCGCGACTACCTCGTCATCTACGAGGAGCCCGACCCGTACGGCCTCCCCAGCGACGACGTCCTGGTGCTCGACATCGACGCCCGCACCCCCCGGCGCGGCGAAGTGGACGTGCAGCAGAAGCTCGACCTCGAGCTCACCAACAGCACAAGCCGCCTCGGCACCGCCGGCTTCGCCACCACAATGCTGGGCTGCCTCCTCGGCGTCGTCCTCATGGTCGCCTTCGCCATCCTCTACCCGCAGGACTGGTACACCGGCTCCCCCGGCACCGTGCGCGCGATGATCCTGCTCTCGGTGGCCACCATCGCCCTCATGATCGTCGGCACCGTCCTGACCCACTACGGCCGCCGCATCCAGGCCAGCAGCAGGCTCAGCGACGTCCGCATCATCGAGAAGGCGAGCCAGAGCCGGGCCAGCTTCGAGTGAGCCCACCGGACCGCGAACGCCGCGAATCTTTGGAAAGCAGCCCACTCCCGCCAAACCGCGGAGGCCACGGAACCTCTGCCCTCCGCGCGTTCCGCGGTTCGTGGGGACTTATTGCGCCGGTTCCTTGAGCCGCACGCGCTTCATGCCCTCGGCGGCCTTCTTCCAGCCCTCGACGCGGGCCTCCGTGATGCGGGTGCCGACCACGGTGACCTCCAGGGAGTCGAGGTAGGCGTTGACCTGCTCGGTGATGGTGGAGGCGGCGCGGCGCTTGAGGGCGGCGATGCCGTCGATGCCGGAGCGGGCCAGCGCCTCGGCGTACTGGGGGCCGATGCCCTTGACCTTCACCAGCTCCGACATGGCCTGCCACTGCTGGACGGTCTTGAGCGGGACGCCCACCTTGTCGGCGAGGGCCTGCGCGTCCTCGAAGCAGAGGCGGGCGGTGGTGTGGACGCCGGCGGCGCGCAGCTTGTCGCCGTAGATGGCGCCGATGCCCTCGATGTCCTCGACCGGGTGGACGTCGCCGGGGTAGTCGTAGTAGGCGCGCTCGGGGACCGCGACGGGCACGGCGGGCCGGGAGACGCGCTCCTGGAGCTGCTCGACGAACTGCTGGCCGTCGGGGGCGCGGCCGGTGGCGGGCACGGAGAGGTCGCGGCGGGACACGGAGGCCTTGCGGGCGGCGGGCGCCTGCGGGGCCAGCTTGGAGCGGTAGGGCTCCGGGACGTCGTCGAGGGTGAGGCTGGGGCGCGCCGGGGTCGCCTGCTCGCCCTCGAGCGGGGCGTGCGCGGCGCCGTCGGGGCCGGCCAGGAGGGTGCGCATCTTCAGGGTGGTGCCGGCGGCGTCGACGCGGATGTAGTCGTTGGTGTAGACCGCCTTCTCCACCGGGCGCGGGAAGGTGTAGGCGACGGTGCCGCGGCGCGGGGTGGGCTCCCAGGCGCGGTAGCTGGGCTGCACGGCGGGGAGGTCGTAGACGACCACGTCGGGGCCGAAGCGCTGCGGGGTGCGCACGACGGGGGCGTGCGTGACCTGGGGGACGTGGGCGCGGAACTCCATGACGTCGCCGTCGCTCTCGGGCAGGGAGTGGGCGTGGCCCTGGTGCAGCGGCTGGGCGTGGCCCTCGAGCGCGGCGGCGCGGCGGCGGCGCCCGCCCTGCACCGCGACCAGGACGACCAGGAGCAGGACGACGACGCCGAGCGCGACCAGCACGGCGATGAAGGTGGTGTCGGCAGCCATACGCTGTGTTCCAAGGAGGCGCCCGTTTATGGGCTTGCTGCTCTGGAGGCCAGGTGGCGGGCGAGCAGCATCACGGCTTGGCCGCGGTGGCTGAGGCGGCTCTTCTCCGCCGGGTCCATGTCCGCGAAGGTGAGGGGGTGCCCCTCGGGGACGAAGACGGGGTCGAAGCCGAAGCCGTTGGAGCCGGAGGGGCGCTCGGCGATGCGGCCCCGGCAGGCGCCCGCGAAGTGGTGGACGGCGCCGGTGGGGTCGACGTAGGCGAGGTCGGCCTGGAAGGCGGCGGTGCGGGTCTCCAGCTCGACGCCACGAAGAAGCTGAAGGAGGCCGGCGATGCCAAGGGTGTCGAGGGCGTAGCGGCTGTAGACGCCGGGGAACCCCTTGAGGGCGGCGACGAAGAGGCCGGAATCCTCCAGGATGAACGGCGGGCGCAGGCCGGAGTCCAGCAGGTGCTTCGCCCCCGCCTCCGTGACCTCGCGCAGGGTGCCGGCCTGCACCTCGGGGTAGCCGCGCCCGTCGGCGGCGACCTGGATGCCAAGCGGGGCGAGCAGGGCGGACAGCTCGGCCACCTTGCCCGCGTTGCCGGTGACGAAGGTGAGGGTCCGGCCCGCCGGGGGGGCGGCGGCCGCGTGGGAGGGGGACGCGGAGGCGGGCTCCGTGTGCTGCGGGTGCGCGGCGGGCCGCCTGCGGGGCGCATCGCCTTGCCCTGGGGGGAGCTCGACGCGGGGCATCAGTGGTACCTGCCACGCGCCCGGATGTCATCAAGGCGTTGGAGCGCGTCGGCGGCGCGGCGGGCGGTGGCGCGGTAGCCCTCCAGGAACGCCGCAAAGAGGGCCTGGTGGCGGGCGTCGGTGGCGGCGAGCGCCTCCTCCACCAGGTGCAGGTCGACGCCGCGCGGCTCCGGCTCCTCCCCGAAGGCGCCCAGGCCGAAGTCGATGAGGGTGAGCCGCCCCGGGTCGGCGGGGTCGGGCAGCAGGACGTTGCTGGTGGTGAGGTCCCCGTGCGCCATCCCCGCGCCATGCAGGCGGCCGACGGTTCGCCCCAGGGCAGCAAGCCTCTGCGCGGCCACGGCGTCGGCGTCGGACTCCAATGCCTGCCGCAGCGTGGGGCCGTCCACCTGCTCCAGCACCAGCGTGCTGGCGGCGCGGTCGGCGTCGTAGAGGACCGGGACGGGGATGCCAGCGCGGCGCGCGGCCAGCAGCAGGTTGGCCTCCTCGCGGGTCCGCTCGCTGCGCAGCCGCGCGTCCAGCTCGGGGTGGCGGTAGGGCTTGGCGAGCCGCCGCTTGGCGACGGCGGGGCGACCCATCCACTCCATCGGCTCAATCTTTGCCTCTGCACCGAGCCGTGCTTCCCCGCCGAGCAGGGATTCCGAGGACTTCGGGGATTCCTGAGTCGTTGCAACGGGCAAGCCCTTTTTCATCCCCGAAATCTCTCCCTTGGAGTCGGCTGCGCTCATCGCCAAGTCACCTCGACCTCGTCGGTGCGTTGGTAGGGAAGCACTTGGCTGCGCTCGACGGGCAGCGTGTCGCCGGCGCGCAGCTTCAGCAGCCCCAGCCAGCCGATCATGGCGCCGTTGTCGACCAGGACCTCGCGCGGCGGGCAGTG
>JAIVGU010000171.1 GCA_020201445.1 Halobacteriales archaeon | reverse complement strand
CGACTACACCGACGGGAAAGGCAAGTACCTCGCTGGCCTGCCGTTTGACACGCTGGGCCTCAAGAACGACATGATCAATTGCCCCGTTCGCCGCTCGATTGACTACACCAACACCATCCAGGACTTCACTGCAGGCGGCGCCAGCCAGACGTTTGACATCATCAAGAACGAGGCAGTCGTGACCGCAGGCTCAGGCACCACCTACATGGCAATCTGTTGGCGCATCGCCTACCTGGACTTCTCGAATCCGCTGGCGCCGACCTCGGAAATGGCGCAGACCCACGACTGGAAGCTCATCCTTGACCTGAACGACGCTGGCGGCTCGGCAGGCTGGCTTTCCGCTTTGCAGCTCCACTACGGAGGCCAACAGCCCGGCGACAGCGGCATTGGCGCCACCACCGCGCTGCGCGGCTTCTACAGTGACGATGCAGGCTACAGCAACGGCGTCTCCGACGGCCAGAACGGCCCTGGCCCCTGCACCAACGGTCCCAGCTACTTGACCAAGCTGAAGGAACCAAGTCCGCTTATCGGAGGGCTGGGTCCCTCCTGCCCGCCCGAAACCGTCGGCGTGCCACCCACCTGTGTGCCCATCGACTGCCCACCAGGCAGCATCCCCTACACGGGAGACCACGGCTCCTGGTGTGCCACCCCCGCAGAGATTGTCCAAGACCAGATCCCGAATGACCCTGTTCCTGGCGTGTTCCCAGACGATGACGACCCGAGCGACCCAGTGGAGCCCAACTTGGTTCCCTTGCCGCATCCAGACCTCATGCCACAACCAGACTTAGAGGCCACGGATAGCTGTCAATTGAGCACCTGCACCGTCGTCTTCGTGCATGGCTATGCACGTGATGGGCCCTCGACAGCCAACTACAGCAGTTGGACCCCCATCGTGAATTATTACCTTGCACACGGGTACGAGCACGCCGAGAAGGTCAGCTACTATGGCGGGGACTGCGCCAGCACGTCTGCCGCGGAGTCGCATCCCAACAACAAGCATCGCATCTGGTTTGCCAGCCACCATGCATCAGGAAACGGATGCGATGGTTCGCCCCTCAAGCATGACTTGGACACCGATTTGCGGCATTTGGCCTATCACCTTGCCTGGTGGTTCTACGACACGTATGGCACGAAGAAGGTGGATGTCGTTGCCCACAGCATGGGCGGCCTGCTCGTGCGCTACGCCATTGCAATGGTCGAGCACAAGGACCCTAACTTCCCCCCCGCCCTGAACATCGAGGACATCGTTACGATGGGAACGCCACACAGCGGCGCGAAGCTTGGCTGTCTCCGGTCAGATTTGCAGGGACAGCAAATGTGTCCTTCCGATGACACCATGAAATGGCTCACAGCGGAAGCCCAGGACGCGCAAGGAGTCGCCGGAACGGACTGGACCCTGATGGGCGCAGATGACGACGACGCGGTGTCCACTTCAAGCGCCACCGGCATGATTGCCAACCACAAGGTCCAGTACCCAAATGATTTTGGAGGAACAGCAAACACAGCCTATGAGCACAGCGATTATTACCAAGACAACTCCACGGCAGCTGACGGAGATGCAGATTGGCAGGAGGCGAATGGCGATTGGCACTCTTGGAACCAGGCCTTGCACTCCATTCGGTGGGCTTTCAATGCATCCGTTGCCGTAAACTGGTAACCCACGCAGACTCCTCGGTCGCGCAGGTTCAAAGACGCCAAGAGCAGAGGAACGGAAGCCACTAAGGCAGGAGCCCCTGACGTTCCTGCGGAGAGCACTTCTGGCCGGCTACGTCGCAGGCGCTGCGCTTTGCTCGAGCGGGCGCGCAAGCGCACCCGCTCGAAGCCGCGCCGACCGGGGAAGGCCCAGGCGATGACGTCAAGGTTGATGCGAGCCGTCGTTCCATTGAATTCAGGAGAGATGCCCTAAGCCAGCGTGGTTACTGTTGCTAGGCGGCGTGAGGCTCCACGCAAAACCGTGTGACATAGATGATGACCACACCCTGAGTCGAAGCCGGCACTCTACCTTTTTGAAAAACTGTCCATTTAAGACCCCGATGAAAGTCATGGCTATGCA
>JAIVGU010000205.1 GCA_020201445.1 Halobacteriales archaeon | reverse complement strand
GTGCCATCCTCCAGGGACGGCTGGGGGGGCACATGTGGCACGGTGATGGGTTGTGGGGTGCTTCACGGGTCACCAACCCCCACAGCCTCTCCCGGCTAGTTCGGATGTTGTCTGTCGTTCGTGGACAGGCCGACAGCCCTGCGCTGCGCAGAGGTGTCCATCAAAGGATGCCGACGTGCGGCAGGCCCCACAGCACCAGCAGGCCGGTGCCGACCCCCGTGGCGACGTTGACGGCGGCGTGCAGGGCGGCCCCCTCGATGCGCCCCCCCTGCACTAGCTCGAAGAAGAGGCCGGCGGCGACCCCGTGGATGGCCACCAGCGCCAGCAGGACCTCCTGCGCCAGGCCGATGTCGTGCGCCGGGACGAGGGTGAACAGGCCCTCCTGGAGGGCGCCGCCCCCGGTCTGGCTGAAGGTGTCGGTGAGCTTGGCCAGGATGCCGGAGCCCATCAGCAGGACGAAGGCCATGCCGATGCCGAGGCCCAGCAGGAGCCCCTTGAACGTCCCGGCGGTGGCGCGGCGGGCGGTGCGCAGCGACAGCACCTCGAGCATGTTCTGGCTGATGATGGCGCTAATGGGGCCGGGCTTGCCGCCGGCGGCGAGGCCCTGCACGAACATGTCGGAGAAGGAGTCGATGAGGCGGCTCTCGGTCTGCTCGCCGAAGGAGTGCCAGGAGCGCCGGTC
This sequence comes from Halobacteriales archaeon, assembly GCA_020201445.1. The sequence continues at coordinate 6,751 of JAIVGU010000205.1, read as the reverse complement.
GTCCACCTGCCACATCAGGCGGCGGTGGAGGGCGCGCACGGGGGTGGTGAGCTCGCCCAGGTTGTTGGCCTGCAGGTTGCCCAGCACCCCCCGGATGGCCCCGCCCCGCGCCGCCGCGGCGGCCCCCAGGCTGCGGATGAAGGCGGGGTAGTCGGCCTCGCGGCGGCGGATGGCGGCCTCCTCGCGGTCGGCGTAGACGCCGGGCACGACCATCGGGATGGCGGCCACCAGCAGGGCGGGCCCCAGGCCCCACAGCAGGAAGGCGACGACCCCGAGGAGGGCGGCGGCGCCCGCGCTGGCGAGCAGGATGCGCTGGAGCTGGCGCTCGAAGCGGGTGCGGATGGGCCGGGTGGGGGAGAGCTCGTCGTGCGGGAGGCGCTCCAGCAGGACGACCCCCAGCAGCAGCTCCAGCAGGACGGTGAGGCCGGCGACGGCGGTGGTGAAGACGAGGGCGCTGCCGCCGGCGAACAGGGGAAGGATGGTGGCGAAGATGGAGAGGAACCCGACGGTCATCAGCGAGTTGGTGTAGAGCTCCTTCCAGGACTCGATGCGCAGCAGGTCGGCCTCGTAGAGGCTGCGGTAGTCGTCCATGACGACGCGCTGCTCGCTCATCAGGAACCCCTCCAGCGACTGGCCGGACTCGAGGGAGTGCGCGAGGCGGAGCAAGAAGGCGGAGAAGGTCCGGGACGGCGTGGAAAGCGCCACGGCGCGCACCGCGTCGGCGAGGCCCAGGCCCCACTCGGTCGTGAGGCGCAGGATGCGGCCCATCTCCGCCGCGGTCTCGGGATACTCCTTGTTGGCGGAGAGGAGGTGCAGCAACTCCTGGCGCGGCAGGTTGGAGGTGGCGAGGACGCCGAAGTGGGTGATGAAGAACGGCAGGTCGTCGTCGATGCGGGCGCCGCGCCGGTTGGCCAGGATGCGGGGCGCGGCGGCGACCACGGCGGCCAGGACCCCTCCCGCGGCGGCGGAGAGCAGGAGGACCGGCAGGCCGTGGAAGGGCGTCACGGCGAAGACCAGGAGGAAGACCGCCACCCCCGCCCCGGTGGGCCAGAGGAGGCGCTTGCCCTTCCCGTGGAGGGCAGCCAGCGCAGCCAGGTCCAGCTTCACACGTATGCCTCCTGCTCCTCGAGCGGGAACGGCAGCGCCTTCTCGCCGTGCACGGCGACCTCCATGAAGATGCGGGCCACCTCGGCGGCGTCCACGATGTTGCGCGCCACCATCTCCTCCAGGATGCGGGCGCGGCGCTCCAGGATGCCGTAGACCTGGCGGGTGTCCTCCATCCCGAGCAGGGGGGCGACCTTCTTCTCCAGGATGTGGCTGTTGTTGAGGCCCTGGAAGTTGAGGCGGTCCTCCTGGAGGTCGTAGGCGAAGACCGGGATGGCGACGACGCCCTCGGGGGAGCTGCTGGCGATCTCGACGATGCGGGTGACGCGGCGCACGCGGCGGCCGTTCACCAGGCGCGACTCCTGGAACAGCGCGACGTTGAGGTTGTCGATGAAGGTCATGGGGACGCTCATCGGGGCGGCGCCCAGCCGCTGCACGAGGGTGGTGGCGTCGGTGGCGTGGAACGTGGCGAGGGTGGCGTGGCCGGTCTGCATCGCCTGGAACGCGACCGCCCCCTCGGCGCCGCGAATCTCGCCCACGACGATGTAGTCGGGGCGGCTGCGCAGGGCGGCGCGCAGCAGGTCGAACATCCGCACGTGCCCCTCGGGCGGCCCGGTCTCGCGGGTCAGCAGGCGCTGCCAGACCTGGTGCGGCGGCCGCACCTCCGGCGTGTCCTCCGCGCTGTAGATCTTGCCGCGCGGGTCGATGAACGGCAGCAGCGCGTTGAGGGTGGAGGTCTTGCCGCAGGCGGCCTCGCCGCACAGGAACATGCTCATCCCCTGCTGCAAACAAATCCAGAGGTAGGCGGCGGCCTCGGCGCTGAGGGTGTTGAGCTGGATGAGGCGGGTGATGCTCAGGGGGGCGTCGTTGCCGCGCCGCAGGCTGACGCTGGCGCCGCGCCGCGAGACGTCCTCGGAGTAGACGAGGTTCAGGCGGCTGCCGTCGGGCAGCACCGCGTCGACGATGGGGGTGGAGTCGCTCACCGGCCGCCCCAGCCGCTCGCACAGCAGGCGCAGGAAGCGCACCAGCTCGACGGGCTCGGTGAAGCGCACGTTGGTGGGCATCATGCCGAAGACGGAGTGGATGACGTAGACGGGGTTGGTGCCGACGACGTGGATGTCCTCCAGGTGGACGTCGCGCAGCAGGTCGTCGAGGGGCCCGTAGCCGGCCATGTCCTGCAGCAGGCGGTTGGCGACGGGGTCGGTGGCCGGGTCGGCGCCGTGCCGCAGCCGGCGCAGGATGGCGAGCAGGGCGTCGCGCAGCGTCCCCTCGCGCGGCCGGTCCCCCTGGCGGGCGGCCTCGGCGGCGACGCGCTCGCGCAGGCGGGCCACCTCGGCGAGCCCGTCGGGGCCCAGCTCCGGCTCCACGAGGTCGTAGCGCCACTGGCCCCCCTCGCGCCGCACGTGCGCCCACGCGCCGGGGCCGACGGGGTAGACCACGTCCTCGGAGCCGTGCGAGAGGGCGTTGGCGCTGGCCAGGACGGCGGGGGCGCGGCCGGTGCGGGCCCGGTAGCGCTCCAGGTGGCCGATGAGCGGGTCCGCCGCGCTCACGCAGGCGGCCTCCGGCTCGACTCGATGGCCTCCAGCGTCGGCTGGTAGTCGAACTGGCCCCGGCCCACCATGTCCTCCAGGATGGCGCGGCGGCGGTCCAGCTCGTCGTACACCAGCCGCGGGTCGGCGAGGCCGAGGCGGGGGGCGACCAGGGACTCCAGGACGTAGGAGTTGTTCTTGCCGCTGAACTCATGCACGTCCTGCACCGGGTCCCAGCGGAACACCTGGCGCGTCACCGGGCTCTTGAGGCGGCGTGAGTAGCCCTCGATCTCCTCCACCTCGATGACGCGGCGCAGGCGGCGGCCGCCGACGTGGACGGCGAGCTGCACCAGGACGACGTTGAGGTTGGGCATGAACTGGGGCGGGACGCTGATGGGCGCGCTGGTGAGGCGCTGGATGAGCTTGCCGACGCTGGAGGCGTGGAAGGTGGCGTAGGTCGGGTAGCCGGTCTGCATCGCCTGGAACGCGACGGCGCCCTCGACGCCGCGGATTTCCCCCACGATGATGCGGTCCGGGCGGCTGCGCAGGCCCACCTTCAGCAGGTCGCCCATGTCCACCTTGGAGCCGGAGTCGGCGCTGTCGCGGGTGACGAGCTGCTGCCAGTTGCCGTGCGGCGGCCGCACCTCCGGGGTGTCCTCCGCCGTCAGGATTTTCGCGTCCTTGGGGACGAACGGCAGCAAGCCGTTGAGGGTGGTGGTCTTGCCGCTCGCGGTCTCGCCGCTCACGAAGACCGACATGCCGTTCTCCATGCAGAGCCAGAGGTAGGCGCCGATGGTGGCGTCGAAGGTGCCCCACGCGATGAGCTGGGTCACGGCGGTGGGGACGTCGCTGAACTTGCGGATGGTGAAGCTGGAGCCGCCGACGCTGATGCCCTCGCTGTAGACGATGTTGATGCGGCTGCCGTCGGCGAGCGCGCCGTCCACGATGGGGTGCGACTGGCTCACCGGGCGGCCCATCCCCTCGGAGAGGTCGGCAAGGAAGGCGTCGAGGGAGCGGGTGTCGGGGAAGGCGATGTTGGAGCGGCAGGCGCCAAACACCTTGTGCACCGGCCACAGCGAGGCGCAGCCCATGGCGTGGATGTCCTCGATCCAGGGGTCGCGGATGAGCGGCTCCAGCTCCTTGGCGCCCACGATGAGCCGGAGCGCGTGGTAGGCGACGGCCCGGCGCAGGGGGCCCTGGACGCCGCGCTTGTCCAGCGCCTCGGCGACCATTCCGACCAGCGTCGTGCGGTAGGCGTCGGGCTCGGGCGGCAGGGGCTGCCGGGGCACGGCGCGGAAGACGGCGTCGCGCACCGCCTCGACCAGCTCCTTCTCCGGCGCGCCCAGCGGGGGCTCGATGGCGGTGTAGTGGGGGAACTGCTTGCCCTCCGCGATGTGGACCCAGATGTCGTCCGAGACGCGGTAGACCAGGTTGTAGGGCCGCTTCTCCTTCGCGGCGCGGGTGAGCCGCTCCAGCACCTCGGGCGCCGGCTTGCCCTCCGCGGCGCGGGCGGCGAGGTAGGCCTGGATGTGCTCGGGCAGGCTCATGGCAGCGTCCCCCAAGCGGAACCGCGAAGTGCACGGATTCCACGGAGTGCGGCTTTCGCGCACTTCGTGGCGTTCGTGGTTTGGCAGGCGGTCAACCGACCACCGCCTTGATCTCGATGACGATGCCGACGCGGGGCTCGACGCGGAAGCCGATGCTCTCGTTGTAGCGGCGCGCGGCGCGGTTCATGCGCTCGACGACGACGCGGCGGTTGGTGGAGGTGCCCACGCGCTCCTTCTCGATGCGCAGGAACACCTCGGCGGCGACGGTGTAGGGCTCCAGCGCGGCGGCGGGCGCCTCGGCGGGGTCGAGGGTCAGCACCAGCGTCTTGCCGAGGCTCGTGAGGCGCTTGAACAGGTGCAGCACCGCCTCGACGGTGTCCATCGCCTGCGCGCCGGTGTGCTCGGCCATGTGGTCGCCGAGGAGCTTGGAGAAGGTGTCGAAGACGATGACGTCGGGCTCGTAGAGGCGGCGCGCCTTGAGCAGGCGGCCCAGGCATCCCCCGCGCGCCGAGCGCTCGCCGATGGCGGGGTGGGTGGGGACGAAGACGAAGCGCTCGTCTGGGATGGCGGCCCACGCCTCGCCGTAGCCGAGGCTGTCCATCTGGGCCAGCATCGCGCGGGTGGTGAGCTCGGTGGAGACCAGCGCGACGCGGGCGCCGCCCCGCAGCAGGCCCTGGGTGAGGCGCTGCGCGAGGACGGACTTGCCGGCGCCGACGGGGCCCTCCAGGACGACGAGCGACCCCTTGGGCAGGCCGCCGCCGAGGCGGGCCGCGAGGTCGTCCTGCTTGAGGTCGAAGCGGTGGAAGTCGGGGCGCTCCTCCATGGTCACACCTGGAACTCGAGGATGGCGGAGGTGCCGCGGTCGGGCACGACGGTCGCGGTGTGGTCGCCGGCCGCCGGGGCGATGTCGTTGACGGTGAGGGCCGCGAGCTGGCCGGGGCGCAGCGCCGTGGCGGGGGCGCCGCCGACCGTCGCGTCCCAGTCCTCGCTCGCCTGGCCGTCGACGAGGATGGCGAACGAGGTGAGCGTGAGGGTGCGGCTGCCGGTGTTCTTGACGTAGAGGACGAGCGGGCTGGTGGGGACGTTGGCGGGGTCGTTGACGATGGCGAGCCGGCCGGTCAGCTCCAGGTCGAGGGCGTTGGTGCGCTCGCGCAGGCCGGAGGTGTAGTGGCTGGTGACGCCGACCAGGGCGCCGGCCAGCGCGGCGGAGGCGAGCACGGCGCCGATGAACAGGATGGCCTCGGAGGCCGCCGCGCCCGCCATTCAGGTCCTCCAGAAGGCGAGCGGGCCGGCGCCGGTCACGACCACGACGTCGGTGGGGGGCGCGGCCGTGAGCTGCAGGTGCAGGTCGGTGAGCGGGGGCCAGACGGAGGTGGCGGCGCCCTCCACCTCGCGCAGCGTGACCGTCGCGGGGACGCCGCCGAGCAGGACGTCGACGGCCGCGGCGTCCAGCGTGGCGGAGCCGGAGTTCTCGACCACGATGTCCACCTCGCCATCCAGGGCGGTGACGGAGACCACGGTGGCGGCGGCGTGCAGCGCCCGCTCGTCGAGCCGCAGGGCCGTGCCGCGCGCCTCCTGGAGCAGGTGGCCCGCGTCGAGGGCGGCGGCGGTGGCTTGGTAGACCGACATGGCGAGCGCCGTGGCGATGATGGCGGCGGCGCCGACCTGGCTGAAGCCCATTACGCCTCCCCCAGGAGGGCGTCGAGGGTCTGCTGGAGGTACTGCGCCTCGCCGTGCTGGAGGGTCGCGCCGAACAGCTTGTCGAGGACCCGCAGGTTGCGCAGGTGGCTCTCCGCCAGGCGCCGCGCGTCGAGGCCGTAGCTCGCCCAGGTGGTGCCGGTGCGGGGGGTCGCAAGGCCGCGGGCAAGCCCCTCCAGCCAGTGGTGCTCGGCCGGCCCGAACCAGCCGGCGGCGTGGTAGTAGTCGAGGTAGAGGAAGATGATGCTCGGGTCGGTGCCCTGCGCCAGGTAGGTGAACCAGTGGATGGCGAGGAAGGTCTCGCGGGGGCCGCCGACCGGGCGCCCGTCCGCGAACATCCCGCGCCGGCCGAAGAGGTGCGGCAGGTCGGAGGCGCCGTTGGCCGTCGCGTCCATGGGAGGCACAGCGGCGGGCGGGCGCGCTTCGGGGTGCGGAGCGGGGGCGGCGTCCTGCGGCTTCGGGGCCGGGGCCGCCTCGGGCTGCGCAGGTGGCTCGCGCGCGGCGCTCTCCTCGGGGTGGGGACCGAACTTGCGCGTCAGCAGGTCGGCCGCCGTGTGGCGCTCCTCCGGCGCCTGCTCCTCGGCCTCGAGGAAGGGGTTGTACTGGATGGAGAGCAGCTCGGAGAGGTCGCGCAGATCCTTCACGGAGGCCAGCGCGGACTCCAGGTGGTTGAGGCGGTCGCCCACGTCGCCCGTCGGCTGCCCGGGGGCGGAGGGGACGGGGGCCTTGCCATTCGCTGCCGGCGCGGCGGGCTTGGCGGCGGGAGCGGGAGCGGCAGGCGCCGGGGCCGGCGAGGGCGCCTTGGCGGCGGGGGCAGGAGAAGGCGGAGCGGTGGGAACGGCAGAGGCAGCGGGGGACGGAGCCGCCGATGCG
>JAIVGU010000204.1 GCA_020201445.1 Halobacteriales archaeon | reverse complement strand
GGGTCCAGTTGCGGCTCCTGGATTGCCAGTTGCGGGTGGTGCTCGGCCGACTCGAAAGCCTGGGGGTCGTGGATGAACCAGGCCAGCGGGCGGCTTGAAATATGCAGGATTGATTGCATCGCGTGCCCTTGCTGTCCCCTCCAGTGCACCTGGAGCCGCCCTCGCGGCACTATGCCGCGTTCCGGCCTCTGGTGCAGCCTTTGTTCCTGGCGGCGGACCCTGTGGCCCCGTCTCGGGTGATGCCAGCGCGGCCCGCGTTGCCCGCGCAAGAATTGGCCTTGGCAGCGGGCCGGCACGCCACGCGCATCCTCATTGTGGACGACGAGCCCGGAATGCTTCAACTGGCCTGCATGTTCCTGCAGGACGAGTTCCCCGGCGCGCAGGTGCTGACGGCGGAGAACGGTGAAGCCGGCCTGCGGGTCTTGGACAAGGAGCAGGTGGACGTGGTGGTCAGCGACTACCGGATGCCGGGCATGAACGGCATCGAATTCCTGGCGCGCACGCCGCTGCCGGAGGCGCGCCGCATCCTCCTGACCGCGTTGTCAGACCCCGGGCTGCGCGAGCGTGCCTTGGAGTCGGGCATCGGGGCCTTCGTGCAGAAGTCCCGCGGGCCCGGCGAGCTGCTGGGCGCCGTCCGGCGGGCGCTCGGCCAGGCTCACGAGGGCTAGGGGAACCTCGAACTGGAAGCAGGCGCCCGCGCCGGGCGTGGACTCGCACCAGATGCGGCCGCCGTGCTGGTCGAGGATGCCCTTGCAGATGAACAGGCCCAGTCCTGTGCCGGCGTGGGTGCGCGGCGCGCTGCCGGGCACCTGGCTGAACGGCTTGAACAGGAGGTCCAGGTGCTCGGTGGCGATGCCTGGGCCGGTGTCTGTGACGGCCACGCGGGCGTGGGCGCCGTGGCGTTGGGCCTCGACGCGGACCTGGCCGCCGGCGGGGGTGAAGTTGAGGGCGTTGCGGACCAGGTTGAACAGGACTTGCGTGAGGCGGTCGGCATCGGCGTGCACTGGCAGCCGCGCCGCCTCCACCTCCAGGGCGACGCCGCGCTCGCTGGCCAAGCCGTCCAGGGAGGCCACGGCGTCGCGGACGACGGCGCCGAGGTCGTGGTCCGCCAGGCGCAGGCGCAGGCGGCCGCCCTCGATGCGGGCCGCCTCCAACGTGTCCTGGACCAGTTGGGTCAGGCGGTCGGCGTTCTGCTCCAGCATCTCCAATCCTTTCTGGACGGCGGCAGGGTCGCCAGCCTTGGTGCGCAGCCACTGCGCCTGGTAGCGGATGATGGCGACCGGCGTGTTGAGCTCGTGCGAGGCGGCGTGGAGGAGCTGGGTCTTGAGCTGGTCCTTCTCCTGCAGCATCTCGACCTTGCGGCGGTCCTGCTCGGCCTGCTTGCGCGCGGTGACGTCGCGGACGATGACGTGGTGGCCGACGGTGGCGCCGCTGCGCTTGGTGGCCGCGACGGTCCACTCCACCGCCACGGGCCCCTGCGCGCCCTCCAGGGTGCCCTCGACGGCGCCGGCGGTCGGCGCGTCGAGGGAAGAGGGGCGGCCGGCGTCCTGGAAGCGGCCGCGGACGTCCTGGCCGAGCAAGGAGGGGAGCGGGGCGCCCAGCAGGTGGGCCGCGGCGGGGTTGGCGTAGGCCACGCGGCCGTCGAGGTCGAGGCCCAAGACCGCCTCGCCGGCCGACTCCAGCATCAGGTCGGCGCGGGCGCGCGAGCGCTCCGACTCGGCCCAGAACACGAGGAGGGCGGCGCACTCGCCGAGGACGGCGGCGGCGTGGATGGCGGCCCACTGCCAAGGGTGCGTGGTGGCGTCGGGGTGGTTGTAGACCCAGGCGGGGGCGAGGCTGCCGATGACGCCGTGGTCGAAGGCGACGTAGGCGATGGCGAGCAGGAAGGGAATCCAGTCCTGGTACAGGGCGACCAGGGCGACCATGATGAAGTAGTGGAAGTGCGCCTCGATGTAGCCGCCGGAGAACTGCACGACGATGGCGGAGCTGGTGACGCAGGCGAGGGCCGCGGCGCCGCTGCGGAAGCGGTGGCTGAACACGGGCGACGCGGCCAGCAGGCCAAGCGCACCCACCAAAGCGCCTTCGCCGAGGCTGTAGGCGAGCCCCCAGCCTTGCCAGAGGCCGAAGGCGGGCAGCAGGATGGCGTGCGCCGCGATGACCCACAGCACGGTGCGGTGGCGCTTCTGCCACGCCTGCGGCGGCAACAGGAGCCCCTCGGGCAGGGTGTTGCGCAGCCAATTCGGGCGCACCGTGCGGGTGCTTGTCATGCCCCGCCATTTTGGTTGGGGGTTATGTGCATGGCGACCGTGTCATGCGGCCCCGCTCAGCGCGGGGCGCGGACGCGGCGGCCGGGGAAGCGGGGGTCCGTGGGCGGCAGGTGGAGGAGGCCGTAGGCGGCGGGGGCCCTGCAGGCAGGGCAGGGGATGGCCGCGGTGAAGTCTCCCTTGGGCGCGGGGACGCTTCCAGGGAACGGCCCGCCCAGCGAGCCTGGGAAGAGGCCGGGCAGGGGCGCGGCGCAGGATTGGCAATCCCACGCCCAGTAGATTTGGCTCGCCACTGCGGATTCCTCCGGAAATCTGCATCGGGGTGCGTGGGATAAGGATTGAGATTGCGATGCCCATCGTGGACCCTTGCCCTTCCCCAAAGGGCTAACTGCCTTGGCGAAGTGGTTTCCTGGTGGCGCAGCGCGTGGATAAGGGGGCTTGGCCTGCGCCTGGGTCCGGCGGGGGCGGGAGGGCCGTGAGGTCCGTGGTGTGGGTGGAGGACAACCCATCCGACCAGGTCCTGATCCGCAGCGCCCTGGAGCCAGGCATCGAGGTTTCGTTCGTCGCCGACGGTGAGCGCGCGTTGGAGATGGTGGGCCGCGTGCGGCCTTCCCTGGTCGTCCTGGACATCAACATGCGCGGCCTGAACGGGCTGGACGTCCTGCGCCGGCTCAAGGCGACGCCGCGCCTTGCCGGCATCCCCGTCGTCCTGTTCAGCGCCAGCACACGGCCTGCCGAGGTGGAGGTGGCGCTCGCCTTGGGCGCTGCCGGCTACGTCCAGAAACCCCTGACCTACCCTGCCCTCTGCTCGGCCGTGGCCGCCGCGACGGCCCACGCCCAGGAGGCGCAGCCCGAGCACCAAGTCCTCTTTTGGGACACCGAACCGTTCCTGCTCGAGGCGGTGCACCGCTTCCTCGACCGGGCGCGGCAGGCGGGGCATGGGGTGCTCGTGCTCGCCTCGCCGGAACGCCTGGCGAGGTTGCGCGGCGCGCTCGCCGGGGCACGAGGGGTCTGGCTCGACACGGACGCGGCCCTGCGCGCCATCACGGTAGCGGGCCGCCCGGACCCGCGCCGGTTCCTCGACCTGTTCGAGGCGGCCTACCGTGATGCGTCGGCGGACGGGGACCGTCCCGTTGCCTGCTTCGGTGAGCTGGTGGCCGTCCTGCACGCCGCGGGGCACCTCGAGGTGGCGGACGCCATCGAAGGCATCGGGCAACAGGCTGCGGCCCAGCATGCAGGCGCCCTGGCCATCCTGTGCGCCTACCCCCTGGAGGTGGCTCGCGGCCCGGCAGGCGAGGCGGTCCGCGCCCAGCACACCGGGGTCCTGCCAGCGAGCGCCGGCCTTCCTGGCCTCCGCCGCCCCGAGAGCGCGGCCTGAGCGTCCCGGCCCGGACATGTATGGGGTTGCGTTCGGGGGGAAGCGCGGAACCCTTATCCCGGCGTCACCGGGTGCCCCGCCGGAGGCGCGCGTTGCGGCGAATCCTGTGGGCGGAGGACAACCACGACGACCAGTTCCTCATCCGCGTCGCCGTCAACGAGCCGCCGCTCCCGGTGTCGCTGGCCTTCGTGGACGACGGCGTCCTCTTGCTCGATGCGCTGGAGGGTGGGACGCCGGACCTGGTGGTGCTCGACCTGAAGATGCCGCGCCTGGGAGGGCTCGAGACCCTGCGCCGCATCCGCGCCCACCCGGCGTGGTCCCGGCTCCCCGTCGCCATCTTCAGCGCCGGCGACAACCCGCACGAGACGCAGGCATGCCGGGACTTCGGCGTCCTTGATGTGGTGCAGAAGCCGGTCGGGCTCGACCGCTACGCGGCGGCGGTGCGCGGCATCGTGCAGTCGCCCCTCCTGGAACGCCCCCAACTCCCAGGTTGATGTCACTTCGCGCTTTCCCATACGTATAGTCTCTTGAACCCGGCGGCGGTGAAATCCGCTGGATGAACGTCCTTGCGGCTCCCGTGCAGGGCCATGAGGTCCAACTCTACGAGACCGATGCCTACCTAGTGGAGCGCATCACGCGCTTTTGCCTGCAGGACCCGTCCGCGGGCATCCTCGTCATCGCCACCTCAGAGCACCGCGCGGCCCTCGCGCCGCGCCTCCCAAGCGGTGCGACCTTGCTGGATGCGGAGGCGACCCTGGCGGCCTTCCTGGTCGGCGGCGTTCCCGACGAGGGGCTCTTCCTGCGCCACGTCGGCGAGCGGGTCCGGCAAGCCGCGCAGCGCGGCCCCGTGCGCGCCTTCGGGGAGATGGTGGCCCTCCTGGCCCAGCGTGGCGACTTCGAGGCCGCCGCTGCGCTCGAGGGGTTGTGGAACAAGCTGCTCGCCGGGCTGGACGTCGCGCTGCTGTGCGCCTACCCCGCCAACCTGTTCCTCACCGCGGAAGGGCAAGCCGCCCTCGGCACAGTGTGCGCGTTGCACGCGGAGGCCAAGTTGGTCGAGCTAGGCTCCGACGGCGGGCCTGCGGCCCGCGTGGTCAACATCCTGCAGGAGCGTAGCAACGCCCTGAGCCGGGAGGTCGCCAGGCGGGCCCAGGCCGAGCGGGAGTTGGCGGACTTCGTCGAGAACGTGGGGGAGGGGCTGCACCGCGTGGGCGCCGATGGGACCATCCTGTGGGCAAACCGTGCCGAATTGGAGCTGTTGGGCTACGCGCCCGAGGAGTACATCGGGCGCTCCATCAGCGACATCCACGCCGACGCGGAGGTCATCGCGGACATCTTGGAGCGGCTGCGGCGCGGCGAGCGGATCAAGGACCAGCCGGCGCGGCTGCTGCACAAGGACGGCAGCATCCGCCACGTCCGCATCACCAGCAACGCCCGCTTCGAGGGCGGCCGCTTGCTCCACACGCGCTGCTTCACCCGCGACGAGACCGCCCACGTCCAATTGCAGGAGGAGCGGCGTCGCCTCATGGCGGCCACGCGCAGCAGCACGGAGATGCTGGAGTCGGCCACCGACGGGTTCCTGCACGTCGACGCCCACTGGTGCGTCACCTTCGCCAACATCGGCATCGGCCACCGCCGCTCCGTCCACAACGACTTGGTCGGCAAGGTCCTGTGGGACGTCTTCCCGGGCATGCAGGGCACCGTGTTCGAGCGCGAGTTCCGGCACGCCATGCGCACCGGAGAGGCGCGCGTCTTCGAGGGGTACTACGCGCCGGCCGATACCTGGTACGAGGACCGCCTCATCCCCGCCGGCGGTGGCCTGGCGCTCTATTACCGCGACATCACGGCCAAGCGTCAACTGGAGCAGCAGCTGAAGGCGCGCAACCGGCAGCAGGCGGCCGTGGCCCGCCTCGGCCAGCTCGCCTTGGCGGAGCGGGACGTGTGTCGTCTCCTGGCCGAGGCGGTGCGGGAGGCGGCGGAGGCGCTGGATGTGGAGTTCGTGAAGGTCTTGCGCCAGCAGCCGGACGGGGGGCTGCTGCTGGTGGCGGGCGTCGGCTGGCGGGAGGGCCTGGTGGGCCATCTCGCCATCCCCGCCGGACTGGAGTCGCAGGCGGGCTACACGCTCCAGTCGGGCGGCTCCGTCATCGTCAGCGACCTGGGCCGCGAGAGTCGGTTCCACCCGACGCCCCTGCTGGTCGGGCACGGGGTCGCCAGCGGCATGGGCGTCTCCATCGCCGGCAGCGACGCGCCGTGGGGGGTCCTGAGCGTCCACAGCCGGCAGCGCCGCACCTTCACTGAGGACGACATCCACTTCCTGCAGAGCATCGCCCACCTGCTGACAGCGGCCCTGGAGCGCAACCGGGTCGAGGAGGAGCTGCGCCGCCACCTCGACAACCTGGAGGCGACGGTCGGCCAGCGCACGACGGCGCTGCAGGACGCCGTGCGCGAGCTGGAGGCGTTCACCTACACCGTCAGCCACGACCTGCGCACCCCGCTCCGCGTCATCGCCGGCTACAGCGGCCTGGTGGCGCGCCGCCACGCGACGTTCCTTCCCCCCGAGGACTGCCACCTGCTCGACGCCGTCGGGGAGCAGGCAGTCCGCATGGGGCACCTCATCGAGAGCCTTCTGGCCCTGTCCCGGCTTGGGCGCGTCGAGCCCGTCCGCCGGAATGTCGACTTGAGCCGGCTGGCCGTCGAGACCTTCCGGCAGTTGGAGGCGGCGACGCCGGCCCGCCAAGTGGCATGGCAGGTCGAGCCAGGGCTGCAGTGCAGCGGCGACCCGGAGCTGGTGCGCTTGGTCGTCGCCAACCTCCTCGGGAACGCGTGGAAGTTCACCAGCCGCACGCCCGAGGCACGCGTCACGGTGCGCCGGGCCGGCGCGGCGTTCTGCGTCGAGGACAACGGGACCGGCTTCGACATGGCGCACGCAAGCGAATTGTTCCAGCCCTTCCACCGCCTGCACACCAAGCACGAGTTCGAGGGCACTGGCATCGGGCTTGCCATCGTGGCCCGCGTCGTCCAGCGGCACGGCGGCCGCATCTGGGCCGAGGCGGAGGCCGGCAAGGGCGCGCGCTTCTGTTTCACCCTGTAGCCTGGATGCACGTTTGGCAATCCCCTTGACCATGGATGGCGTTGGATTCGTGTGGTTGCCAAGGTGCTCGTGGTCGACGACGAGCCGGATATCCTCGAAAGCATGGGGATGTGGCCGGTAGTGTCCCACGGCCGGGGCCGCAGCAGGCGCCGCGCCCGCGCCCTCGTCTTGGCGCCTGGCACGACGAGGGAGGGCAGCCGCGACTGGACGCCCTTCGGCTCCTCCGGCAGGTAGAAGATGTGCCCCCGCGGCCTAGCGGGGTGGCGGGAAGCCGAGCAGTGGGACCTCCGGGCGGCCGTCAGGCATGGCCACGCCCCTTGCCCGACGGCCCCTTTCCCCGCCTACGCCCACCGACCGGAGGCTCGGCGAGGAGGCTGACTTATCTACGCCACCGTCGAATTGGCGGACGCCCCGGACCCAGGGCGAGCCCAGCGAAGGGGGAGAGGGGGTGGAGGGCATCCGCCCAGCCCTGCGCGGACTGTCGGTTTCCGGACATTTTGAGGTGTCCGAACCGATTTCCGAGTGCACAGGACAGGATTCGAACCTGCGAATCACGAAGAAGAAGGCCCTGAACCTTCCGTCGTTGGCCACTTGACTACCTGTGCGTGGGGTTGGGAAAAGGAGGGGGACGTCCGCGCCACTTGGGCGCGGTTCTTGACCGTTTCTAGAGCTCGGCCACGGCGTCCTGGAACTTGCCGAAGCGCTCCTTCAGCAGGTCGAGCGCCTTCATCAGGGCGTCCTCGGCCTTCAGGGAG
>JAIVGU010000170.1 GCA_020201445.1 Halobacteriales archaeon | reverse complement strand
GTGTTGCCCACCACGTCCTTGAGGGAGGCGGGGCGGTGGCGCTCGGTCCAGTCCACGCGGCGGCCAAGGACCCCTTTCATAAGAGGGAGCCGGAAGCAAGAAATAGAAGTATACACATCATGTATCTACATGCACACCACCGTCAAGCGCTGGGGGAACGCCTACGCCCTCCGGCTGACCAAGGCCGACCTCGCCCGCTTCGGGCTGCGCCTGGGCAGCCTCGTCGAGGTGGCCCTCCAGCCGGTGCGCGCCCCCGCCGACCTGGCGGCGCTGCCCACCTTCCGCGACGACCTTCCCCTGGATGCCGCCCGCCACGAGGCCTACACGCAGAGGCGCAGGTGGGAGGCGTGAAGGTCGCGGACACGTCGGCCCTCTACGCCCTGTTCCGCGAGAACGACGCCCACCACGCCAAGGCCAAGGCGCAACTGGCGAGCGGGGAGGCCATTGTCATCCCGGCGGAGATCCTCACCGAGACGCTCTGCCTCATCCAGATGCGGGTCGGCTTCGCCCCCGCCCGGGCCGCGGCGGCGTTCCTGGCCTCAACCCCCTGCGTCGAGGTGCAGCCGACGCACGACGAGCCCTGGGACGACATCCTTGGAGAGGCCGGGCGCTGCTTCGCGGACGCCGGCGGGCGCCTCAGCCGCGCCGACGCCGTGGTGGTGGCCTGGAGCCGCAAGCGTGGCCTCGCCGCGTGGAGCTACGACAAGGAGCTGCTGGCCGCTACTTCCTGACTTCCTTCGCGCACTGCTCGGCCGCCACGATGAGCGGGTCCCACACGGGGCCGAACGGCGGCGCGTAGGCGGTCTCCACCTCGGCGAGCTTGCCCACCTTCATGCCGGCCTGGATGGCGACGGCGGCGGCGTTGATGCGCAGGCCCGCCTCCTCGGGGCCGACGACCTGGGCGCCCAGCAGCTTGCCGCTGCCGTGCTCGGCCACGACCTTGACCGCCATGTCGGCGGCGTCCGGCAGGTAGGCGGCCCGGCTCTTGGACTCGATGAGGGCGGTCACGCAGTCGATGCCCTCCGCCTTGCACGCCTGCTCGGTGAGGCCGGTCTGCGCGAAGGCGAGGCCGAAGACGCGGGCGATGGCGGTGCCGATGAGGCCGGGGAAGTAGAGGCTCGGGCCCGGGATGCTCTCGGTGCTGGCGGCGATGCTGTCGCCCGCGACGCGGCCCATGCGGTTGCTCGGCAGCGCCAGCGGCACCGAGGTGGGGCGGCCCGTGAGGATGTGGCGCGCGGCCACGCAGTCGCCGGCGGCCCACACGTCGTGGAAGTTGGTGCGCATCTGGTCGTCCACCAGGATGTGCCCCTCCTTCGTGGCCAGGACGCCCGCCTTGACGGCGAACTCGGTGGCGGGCTGCACCCCCACGGCCACGATGGCGACGTCCGCGTCGAGCGGATGCCGCGCCTCGACGCGCGCGAGCTGGCCGGCCTTCTTGCCCTCCGTGAAGCGCTTGACCTCGGCGTCGAGGTGGACGTGGATGCCCGCCTCCGCCACCCAGTCGTTGAGGCCGTCGGTGATGTCGGCGTCCATGCTCGGCAGCAGGCGCGGGCCGCGCTGCAGCAGGTGGACCTCGCTGGCGCGGGCCTGGAACGCAGCCGCCATCTCGAGCCCGACGTAGCCGCCGCCCACGACGGCCACCGCCTCCGGGTCGCCCTGCTGCATCCGCTCCATCAGCCGCAGCCCGTCGCCGAGGTGGCGGATGGCGAACACGCCGTCGAGGTCGCCGCCGGGGAACGGGTTGCGCGGCGCGGCGCCCGTGGCGAGGAGGAGCTTGTCGTAGTGGACGGAGTCACGGCGGCCGCCCTGCTCGAACACGACCTCCTTCGTGTAGGGATTGAACGCCACGGCCCTGCTGTCGGTGCGGACCTGGATGCCGCGCTCGGCGGCGTCCTGCGGGCTCAGCACCAGCAGTTGCCCCGCGTCCTCCACCAGCCCCTCCACCAGGTAGGGGATGCCGCAGCTCGAGTAGCTGATGTCGTGCCCTGCCTCCAGCACCTCGACCTCCAGGCTGGGGCTGCGGCGTTTCGCCCTGCTGGCGGCGCTGAGGCCGGCGGCGTTGCCCCCGACCACGACCAGGCGCGTCATC
>JAIVGU010000169.1 GCA_020201445.1 Halobacteriales archaeon | reverse complement strand
GCCACTGGTTGCGGCCGCCGAACGCCGCGTCGAGGTCGACGACGTGCAGCCAGGTCGCCCCCGCCTCCGCGAACAGCGCCGCCTGCTCGCCGGCGTCGGGGCGCTCCAGCGCCACCTGCTCGGGGTCGCCGCCGACGAGCTGGACCACCTTGCCGTGCCGCAGGTCGATGGCGGGGTAGAGCGTGAAGGGCGCGACGGTCATGCCTGGGCCTCCCCTGCGTGTGGAACCACTAATTGCACGAATTCCACGAACCGGAAAATGTCCTTCGTGCAATTCGTGAAATTCGTGGTTTGGTCGGTCATGCCACGGCCTCCAGCTCCGCCACGACGTTGGCGAGGATGCGGGCGCCGACGGGGCCGGACTTCTCGGGGTGGAACTGCGTCCCCACGGTGCCTCCCTGCCGCACGAGGGCGGCGAAGCGCAGGCCGTAGGTGGTGGCGGCCAGGCAGCCGGGTCCGGGCACGCACGCGAAGGAGTGGACGTAATACACGTGGCTTCCGGTCCGGACCCCCTCCAGGACGGGGTCGTCGCGCACGACGTCGAGGGTGTTCCACCCCATGTGCGGCACCTTGCCGGCGCTGGCGGGGAGGCGCTGGACGCGGCCCGGCAGGAGGCCCAGCCCCGCGACGCCGGGCGCCTCGTCGGAGCCCGCGTGCAGGACCTGCTGGCCGATGCAGACGGCGAGCGTCGGGCGGCCCTCGCGGTGGCGCCGCCGCAGCCCCTCCGCCGCCCCCGCGAGGCTCTGCATGACCGGGCCGAAGGCGCCGACGCCCGGCAGGACCGCCACCTTCGCGTCCACCAGGTCCGCCGCGTCGGTGGTGATGGATGGCCGCGCTCCCGCCCGTTCCAGCGCACGGCGGAGGCTGTGCAGGTTGCCGGCGCCGTAGTCAAGCAGCGTCCATTCCATGGAAGGCAGCGCTCCCACCGCCACGGCTGTGTTGAAGCTTCCCTGGCCGGGCATCCGTGAGCCAGCCTCCCCTGCTTGAGGCGGTCCGGGCATCGCCGATGCGCTCCAATTTTCATTTACCCAGAATCGTCCTCAAGTAGTCGAGCCCATTGCGGATTGTGTGACTTCCCTCTGTAGAGAATCTGGATGGCACGGGAAAACCCCATGAAAGAAAAATGGCTTCTGACGGCCCTCGCCGGAATCGCCGCTCTCGGAGTCTCAAGCCTGGAGCCGCACGGCCCAGGCCCCGCGATGGACAGGTTTGCGATGGCGCCGGACGGTGGAGAAGGGACTTACAACGGGAGCGCGGTCCGCACATCGGACCAATACCCGCTAAACCCGGATCATCTGGCAGACCAGGTGGCGGAATCAGGGCGCCTGACGGTCACGGCAACGAATGGTGACCGCCTGACCCTCCTGCTGACCGAATTCAACGCCTTCGCGGGGAACAGGAGCTATATCACCTATGATAGCGACGGGCACCGCATCGAGAAGCCGTTTCTGGGGCGCATGTTCGAGGGAGTCCTTCTCTCTGACCCCTCCAGCCATGCCTCCATGCTGATTGCTCCTGAAGGGTTGTATGGCTCGGTCGAGTCGCACGGCAAAGTCTGGAGCTTCCAGCCGACCCGGAACCAACAGCCTGCGGCGGATGGAACCATCATCCAGGAAGTGTCAAGCTATGACATCCCTGCCTCGGACCCCGCCAATTTCTTGTGCCGCGACGACGCCAAGGTCGGCGTGTCGGTGAGCGCCCAGAACACGAGCGCGGTGGAGGGCAAAGCGACCTGCCCCCTAGCTGTTGCGTCGTGCTTTTCGGTCGGCACCTGTGTGGGGCGAAGCGAGCTTCAAGCGCACAGCGGGCGGGGCATCTGTGCGGGATGGGCTGATGATGCTAGCAGTGACAACGCCACGGTTTCGTGCCAAGTTGGCGGGCCGAGCTTCGCGGTAGAGAACGCCACGGCCGAGCGCACCGATTTGGAATCGTCGCCGGACTGTTCGACCTTCATGGACAAGTGGGCTGCATACAGCGGCGATGCGTCGGTAGCCGTCCTGCTCATCAGCCAGAACAGCACGCTCAACTCCCGCTCTTACGTGTGGAACCAAGGAACCGGCTGCACCCCCGTTCAACCCCGTTGCATGGCGCAGGCC
>JAIVGU010000342.1 GCA_020201445.1 Halobacteriales archaeon | reverse complement strand
CCTGCGGGAAATACAGCGTCACGTCGCCCACGGTTGCATCGCTGGTGTCGCCGTGGACATTGATTTGCGCCAGCGCGTCCGATGGGATGCCAAGCTCATTGACGGTGTGCAGCAGCGCCGATGGGTTCACGCCCATGTCTGCTGCCCCGCCGAGGTAGGGCAGGCGCACCACGAGGTCAAACCGCAGGCTCTCGGGAGCCGGGATATTGACCACGGGCTGCGTGCCTGCCGCCGGGATTGTCACCATCGAGAAGTGTTGCGTCAGTTCGGCGCTGACGGGCACGGTGGGGTCCGGCAGCGTGGGCGGGTCGCTCGGGGCCTGTGCGGTGGCGGGCATGAGGCCGAGGACGAAGCCAGCCACAAGGGCCAGCGCCGCCACGGCGGGCACCACGCGGCGAGCGCGCGGCATTGCGTTGTTCGGGTTTTTCATGGGGTCACTTTCCGTTGTTGTCGTTGTGGCGCAGCCGAGGCCACCGCTCCATAGGGCGCTGTTGCAGGCCGATGGGCTGCATAGAAGGGACCGGGGCGGCATGAGTCCTAATGTGCGCGTGGACCGCCCCGGTCCAACCCCCTGCGGGGGCCAGGAGAAACCCCACGCGCACAGCCTCCCCCACAGCGCGTAGACGCGCGGCAAGATGGAGCGGAAAAATGGCCTGGCGCTCATGGCCGGATGGGCCACGCAGGGGGGCCAGCGGCGCGGTCAGGCAATAGCACGGGAAGCCGCCGGCTCCGGTGCGCCGCTCTACGAGCCCGTCGTCGGCCATCTGCTCCAAAAGCGGCGAGGGCGCCATTGCCTGCATGAAGCAGAAGCACTCCTGGCCGCCCGGCCCCTGGTGGCGTTGCAGGACGCCGACCGCGACGAGGTTTTCCAGCAGGAGGCGGGCTTCCTCGGGCGTGGGGCTCACCGCGCACCCCCGCAGCCATGCGCTCGGTGCGCGGAGTCGCCGTCCATGAGAGCCACGAACAGCGCCGCGCCCGCCTGCGTCAAGCGGTAGCAGGCGCGGCCATTGGGGCGCTCGACGCGGACGGCAAGGCGCAGGCGCACCAAGGCGCTGAAGATGCGGCGGTCCTCGGCGTAGGCCGACAGGCGGGCGTTGCGCCGCGCCCGCCGCATCAGCGACCCCTCCCGCGCGCCTTGGGGTCGCCGTGCGCCGGTTCTTGGGGTGGCTGGAGCCGGAGCCCGCCAAGCAGCCCGCCTCCGCGCCTGGGCCGCCGGGCTCTAGCCGAGGCCGGAGCCCATGCCAGCGGGCTCCGTTGGGGCTTGGCAAAAGGGGCGCGGAGGGGATGGCTTGGCTTTTTACCCAAGCCCCAGAATGGGGGCTGCACGGTGGCCGTGTGGCCCGCCTGCCGCGTGCCAGCGGGGCAGGGGGGCCGGGAGGACACCACGAACATAAGCCGCCCTGAATGAAGGGTGCCTTACGTGAATGTTGCTTGTGACCCGGCTATGGCGAACCCCACCCCCTCCCCTGTCCGCCGCGAGCAGGCCCCGTTCCGACTGGCCCCGGAGCTGGTCGAGTGGGCCGAGTTGCACGCACAACCCGGCGGCGTCTTTGGGAGCTTCAGCCACGCCGTCGAGCGCGCCCTGGCCCGGCTGCGCGCCGAGCATGACCTGTTGAGCCAACGCTGCAAACAGGAGGGCCTTCGGCTTGACCGCGAGGCCCTGGCACGCTTCTACGCAGAGGACTTGGAGGCCACCAAGCCAAGCAAGGGCGGACGGCCCTGGAAAGACCCCGCCAAGAACCCCGACAGGAGCGTGAAGGCCCCCGCCACCGTGGACGTGGCGCTCCTGGCGTGGGCGCGCGATACCTTGGTGGACGCTGGCCCCTTCGAGGGCATGAGCCAAGTGGTCGAGGTCGGCTTGCGGCGCGTGCGCGCGGAAGGCCCCACGACGCTCGGCTCTCCAGCGCAGCCGTTCGACCCGGGCGCTCTGTGGTCGGCCTTCAAGCAGGCGCAACCGCAAGCCAAACGCACCCGCTGACCCTGGCGCGAGGGACTGAATCGAGGTGCTGGCCGAGTGGGGCTCCGAGTGGGCGAACCTTGCCTGGGGGCACCCTGGCAACAGGAGGGCGAGGGATAGGTGGCCCTGCCCCCGGAGGCAACCC